>JBKCZS010000196.1:0-2881 GCA_046337925.1 bacterium
CAGCACGGCGTCGACCGCGAAGGCGGCCGCGATGCGGAAGAGCTGGCCGATGTTGTCGATGTTCGTGATGCCTTCCGCGACGAGCACCGTGCGCGGGGCCGCCGCGGGGGCGTACGCCTCCGGCGCGACGGGTTCGAACGGCGCGCGCAGCCCGAGCGCAAGCACGCCACGGTGGAGGTCGATTCCCGTGAGTTCGGCGAGCACCTCGTCGGAGGCGGTGTAGAGCGGGGCTTCGCAGCCGGCCGCCGTGAGCATCTCCCGTGTGCGCCCAAGCATGCGGGCGCTCGCGAGCACGGCCTGGATCGCGTGCGCGTGGAGAAGCATCGCCTCGAGGACGACGAGGGTTTCGCCGACGAACAGGCCGGTCCGCGCCGCGAGTTCCTTCTCGCGGATGTCGGCAAAGCCCGCGAGGCGCGGGTCGTCGAAACGGTCGATGGCGACGGGATCGGGCACGGGAGGAGTGTCGCGGATTTCGGAGGTCTGCGCATGGATCATGCGGCCGTCCGCGCTCGGCACCGCGCATGCCTTCGGTACACTCGCACCATGTCCAACGGGTCCTCGCAACCACCTTCAGGCGACGCAGAGCAGCTGCGTCGCGCCGCGCACGCGGCAAGTGGTGCGCCGCCGTCGCCGATCGAGGATGTGCCCGACGGCGACGCGGTCATCGAGGTCAACGAGTCGACGCCCGAGGACGAGCGCGTCGAGGAGCTGCTCGACAAGCCGACGATCGATCTTCCCGAGTTCGCCGACGCGGTCGAGCAGCAGGAGGCGCCGGACGCCGCCGAGACGCTCGAGCAGATCGGCGAGGAGAAGGCGATCGAGGTCATCGAGGAGATGGAGACCGAGAGCGCGGCCGACGCGCTCGCGCACATGCATCCGTCGCTCGCGGTCAGCGTGCTCGAGGATCTCGTCGAGGAGGACCCCGAGTACGCGGGCAAGCTCATCGAGGAGATGGCGCCGGACGACGCGACCGACATCCTCCAGAACATGAACGACTCCTCGCGTGACCGGCTGCTCGGCACGCTTGGCAAGGTCGAGGCCGTGAAGTTCCGCCGCCTGCTCGAGTACCCCGAGAAGAGCGCGGGCGGCATGATGACGACCGACTACCTCGCGGTGCGCGACACGATGACCGTGCGCGAGGCGACCGAGGCGATCCGCCGCGCGGAGGCGCTCGGCGAGGATTGGCTCTATGTGTTCGTGGTCGACTGGCGCGGGCGGCTGCAGGGCCGCGCGACGATGCGCGCGCTGCTCCTTGCGAAGCCCGAGCAGCGCGTGACCGAGATCTGCGAGCGGCAGGTCGACGCGGTGAAGCCCGATGTCGGGCGCGAGGATGTCGCGCGCGAGTTCGAGAAGTACGACTACCTCGTGCTGCCCGTGATCGACGACGAGGACCGCATGCTCGGCGTCATCACCGTCGACGATGTCATCGATGCGATCCGCAAGGAAGGCACCGAGAAGGCGCAGGCGATGGTGGGTGCAGGCCGCGAGGAGGCGGTGTTCTCGAGCGTGGCAGACAAGCTGCGCGGGCGCTTGCCGTGGCTGTTCGTCAATCTGTTCACGAGCTCGCTTGCCGCGATCGTGGTGCTGCAGTTCGACGGGCTCATCGGGTCGATCGCGATACTCGCGGTCATCATGCCGGTGATCGCGAACCAGGCGGGCAACGCGGGGCAGCAGTCGCTCGCGGTCACGCTGCGCGGCATCGTGCTCGACGAGGTCCGCGAGGGCGCTGCGCTGCAGCTGGTGCGCCGCGAAGGCACGGTCGGTCTTGTGAACGGCCTGATCTGCGGCCTTCTCGTCGGAGGCGTGATCGCGGGAATCGAATACTGGCAGGCGCCGGAGACCGACATGTGGAAACTCGGCGTCGTCGTCGCGATCGCGATGACCGTCGCGCTGTCGGTCGGCACGGTGGTGGGCTCGAGCCTGCCGCTCGCCGTCCGCCGCGTGGGCGCGGATCCGGCGACCGCGTCGACGATCTTCCTCACGATGGTGACCGACTCGATGAGCTTCCTCGTGTTCCTCGGCCTCGCGAGCGCGCTCGCGGGATGGATCGGGATCACGGCGGCTAGCTGAGCAACTGGACG
Organism: bacterium; assembly: GCA_046337925.1. Lineage (GTDB taxonomy): Bacteria > Planctomycetota > Phycisphaerae > Phycisphaerales > SM1A02 > QWPT01. Next base: position 2,082 of record JBKCZS010000196.1, read on the forward strand.
ATCTCGTCGATGGCGTCGTCGCCGAAGCGGCCTTCTTCGTCGAGGAGTTCGCGCACGCGCGTGCGGAGGCGTGCGGTGACGCCGCGGACGAGGTCGGCCATCTGCTGGCGGGAAAGCGCGAAGTCGCGCTCGAGGTCGCCGTAGGGGACGCCGTCGAGGACATGCAGGCGGAAGACGCGCCACGCGCGGTCGCGGCCTTCGGCGACGAGGGCATGCTCGACCTGGGCGCAAGCCTCGGCGAGGATCGCCTTCGCCCACGCGCGTTCGAACGCGGCCGATGGATCGGGCTCCGTGCTTGCGAGCGCGCCGAGGGCCTTGTCGAGAGGCTTCTCGCGCGAGCGCTGCGCGTCGCGCACGATGCCGCGCACATGGAGGAGAAGGCCGTTCATCATCCAGCGCCGGAGCGTGAGACCGGAGGCGTTCCACGACTCGAGGTACGCGCGGCAGGATTCCGGCGTGCCGAACTTCGCGACGAGGAACCCGTGCACGAGGTCGCGCGGTTCGCCGATCTCGCGGAGCGTGGACCCCTGCGCGTAGGCCTCGAGCGGCTGCGCGTAGCGCTCGATGATGCGCGCCGCGACGGCCGCGAGCGCGTCGGCGTGCGGGCTGCGCGTCGCCTCGAGGATCGTCGTCGCGTGCGTGGTGGGGAAGTGCTGGGGCATCGTGTGCTTTGGTGTCCTTGGACGAAGTCCAAGGAACGGGAGGTGGCAGAGTCGACAGCCCTTCATGGGTGCCACTACTTTTAGTAGTGCGGGGTCGTTGGACTTACGAAAGCACACGAAGGCACTACTGGAAGTAGT
>JBKCZS010000197.1:0-3872 GCA_046337925.1 bacterium
CCGATCCCTCGACTGCGCCATCGGCCAGTTCAGTCGGGAGCCCGATGTCCCTCCCCCAAGCCCCAGAGAGTCCACATGTCTCGCTTCACGCTCGCTGCACTCGCCGCGGCTGCCTTCGTCGGCACCGCGCACGCTGAACTCACCAACACGATCGCCCAGGTCAACGCGACCTCGTCGGAGCTCGATGAAGCGGGCTACGCGCGGGTCGGAACCAGCCCGTTCGTCTCCGGCCCCGCCGGAGAGTGCTTCGTGCTCGGCTGCTACGACCTCGTCGGCGCGGCCGGCGCGCTCCCGAACAAGGGCTACTTCCAGTTCCAGTTCAACAACTATGTCTACAACCCGACCTACTACAGCGGGTTGTTCGCGCTTCTGAACATCGACTTCTCCGGCTCGTCGATCACCCCGCAGAGCTTCGTGAACCAAGTGAACGCGCAGACCGGCACGACCGGCATCACCGCGATGTTCACGAACCAGGCCTCCGACGCGCTGCAGACCTCGTTCTTCAACGAGTGGCTTCCGAACGAGCTCGACGCGGCGATCGTGTTCAAGTGGATGCCGCCGTCGCCGCCGAGCGGCCCGGGCCTCTCGGAGGTCTACACCTTCGCGTGGGACCTCAACGACGCCACCGCCTTCAACGGCCTGTCGCTCAACGGCGTCTACGGCGTTCCGACCCCGGGCGCGTTGGCCCTGCTCGCCGCGGCCGGGCTCGTCGGCCGTCGCCGCCGCTAAGGCCTGCTGGACAAGACTCGACCATCCATCCGCTGCGGCGTCCCTGTGGGCGCCGCAGCGGTCATTTTGTGCGTGCGGCCCAAGCCGCACGCCGTGAACGCAAGTCCAGATCTTCCATGGGCCTACGGATTCGCGCCCTCGCCTGGAGGACATCACGCCCCGCTCGAATTTCGGAATCTGCGCCCGCGAGCGACAGAGCCAGTCCGCGAATTGCGCCTCTGCCTTCGACCGCACCTTTCGCGGTCTTAGAGGTGCCCCGTCTCTGGCACTTCGTTTCCCGACTGGAGTTCTCCGGATGCGCACTGGTTTCATCGCCGCCCTTTCCGTCCTCGTCGCTGCCACGGCGGCCCACGCCGAGCTCACGAACACCATCGCCCAGGTCAACGCGACCGCCTCGGAGCTTGACGAAGCGGGCTACGCGCGGGTCGGAACCAGCCCGTTCATCTCGGGTCCCGCCGGAGAGTGCTTCGTGCTCGGCTGCTACGACCTCGTCGGCGCGGCCGGCGCGCTCCCGACGAAGGGCTACTTCCAGTTCCGCTTCAACAACTATGTCTACAACCCGACCTACTACAGCGGGTTGTTCTCCCTCCTCAACATCGACTTCTCCGGGTCGGCGATCACTCCCCAGAGCTTCATCAACCAGGTGAACGCGCAGACCGGCATCACGGGCATCACCGCGATGACGACCGCGCAGGCCTCGGACGCGCAGAACACCTCGCAGTTCGACGAGTGGCTGCCGGGCGACCTCCAGGCGTCGATCGTCTTCAGGTGGACCCCGCCGACCCCGCCGAGCGGCTTCGGTCTCTCCGAGATCTACACCTTCGCGTGGGACCTCAACGACGCCACCGCCTTCAACGGCCTGACCCTCAACGGCGTCTACGGCGTTCCGACCCCGGGCGCCATGGCCCTGCTCGTGGCCGCCGGACTCGTCGCGCGTCGCCGACGCTGATCGGTCTCGCACATCCAATCGATCGCACGATGCCGTCGGTCCGCCGACGGCATCGTGCATTTGCGCGCACGGGCGGCGACCTTGCCGTACCTTGACGGCCTCCGGTCCCTGGGAGGTCGACCACCTTGAGTGCCGCGCCAACGGAACATCGCCCCGAACCGCGCCCGATCTTCGTGATCGGTTGCGGCGCGATCATGCGCGACGCCCATCTTCCCGCGTATCAGCTCGACGGAGTGCCCGTCAGGGGCTTGGTCGACGCCGATCAAGAGCGCGCGAGAGCGATCGCCCGCACGGTCGAGGGTGCGGTGGCCTACGACTCGGTTGACGCGCTGGTCGCGGCGTGCGAGCGCGCGCAGGGGATCTACGACCTGGCTCTTCCGCCGCACGCCGCGCACGCGGTCCTCGCGAAGCTTCCCGCGGGCTCGACGGCGGTGCTGCAGAAGCCGTGCGGCCGCGACCTTGCGGAAGCGACCGCGCTGCTCGCCACGGTCGAGCGCCGAGGAATCCGAGGCTGCGTGAACCTCCAGCTGCGTCACGCGCCCGTGGTCGCGGCGCTGCGGCGGCTGCTCGCATCGGGCACGCTCGGCGACGCCCTCGACCTCGAACTGCGCGTCGTCTGCCGCATGCCGTGGGAGAACTGGCCATTCCTCGAGGAACTCCCGCGGATGGAGATCCTCATGCACTCGATCCACTATCTCGACCTCTGCCGCGCGCTCTTCGGCGAGCCCGAGCGGGTGTGGTCGGCGGTGTTCGGACATCCCGCGTCGCCGCGCCTCGCCGACGCGCGGTCGACCACGATCCTGTCGTTCGCGGGCGGCCGTCGCGCGGTCGTCACCACCTACCACCACCACGCGGCGCCCGCGCGCCACGAGGCGTCGCACCTGCGCGTCGAATGCACGCACGGCACGGCGGTCGCGCGGCTCGGCGTCAACCTCAACTACCCGCACGGCGAGCCGGATACGCTCGAGTGGTCGGCCGATGGCGGCGCGTGGCAGCAGGTCGCGGTCGAGGGCAACTGGTTTCCGCACGCCTTCCGTGGCCCGATGCGCGACGCGCAGCGCGCGGCTGTGGATCCGGCCTTCGTGCCTTCGACTTCCTTCCGCGACGCGTGGCGCACCATGGCGCTCGTCGAGACCTGCTACCGCTCGGCCGCCCGCGGCGAGATGATGCCCGAGGAGCCCGCACCAGCATGACAGCGACTTCGCCCACCATCACGCGCGCCGAGATCGTCGACCTGCGCTTCCCGACCTCCGAGGAGCACCACGGCTCGGACGCGGTGCATGTCGACCCCGACTATTCGGCGGCGTATGTGATCCTCCACACCGACGGCGCGCACGCGGGCCACGGCCTCACCTTCACGATCGGCCGCGGCAACGAGATCGTGTGCCAGGCGATCGAGTCGCTGTCGACGCTCGTCGTCGGCCGCAGCGTCGCGGAGATCGCGCGCGACCGCCGCGCGTTCTGGCGCACGCTTGCGCAGGATTCCCAGTTCCGATGGCTTGGCCCCGAGAAGGGCGTGATGGCGCTCGCGCTCGCGGCAATCGTGAACGCGGTGTGGGACCTCGAGGCGCGCCTCGCCGGCAAGCCGCTGTGGCGCCTGCTCGCCGACATGCCCGCCGAGGAGCTCGTCGCGGCAATCGACTTCCACGGGATCCGCGACGCGGTCGACGAGGCTGCGTGCCTCGCGATGGTGCGTGCGAACGACGCCACCCGCGCGGAGCGCATCGCGCGCGTCGAGCGCGAGGGATTCCCCGCGTACACGACGAGCTGCGGCTGGATCGGCTACTCCGACGACACCGTGCGCGCGCGCTGCCGCGAAGCGATCCGCGACGGCTTCACGCACTTCAAGATGAAGATCGGGCAGTCGATCGACGACGATGTGCGTCGCGCGCGCATCATCCGTGAGGAGATCGGGACCGACCGCGTGCTGATGGTCGACGCGAACCAGCGCTTCGATGTGCGGCAGGCGATCGAATGGATCAAGCCGCTCGCGCCGTTCGGCATCTGGTGGTTCGAGGAACCCGTGTCGCCCGACGATGTGCTTGGTCACGCCGAGATCGCGCGCGCGATTGCGCCGATCAAGGTCGCGACCGGCGAACAGTGCCAGAACCGCGTGATGTTCAAGCAGTTCCTTGCGTCGGGCGGCATGCAGATCTGCCAGCTCGATTCGTGCCGCGTCGGCGGCGTGAACGAC
>JBKCZS010000198.1:0-5249 GCA_046337925.1 bacterium
GCCCGACGCGCTTGCGCGGCAGCATGCCGCGACGAAGGCGGGAACACTTGCCGCCGCGCTCATCACGCTTGGCGCGATGGCGGCCGCCGTGGACGCCGGCTCGTGGGTGCGGCTGGTCGTGATCCTGCTGTTCCTGTTCGCGACGCTGCCCGTGAGCTCGCATATGCTCGCGCGCGCGGCCTTGCAGGAGCAGAACCCCGATGCGTCGAGCCCCGATGCGTCGAACCCAGATGCATCGAACCCCGATGCGTCGAATGACGATGTGCCGCTTGCGGGAGGCGAGTCGTCGCCGAATGCGCGAACGGGAACCCGCTCGGCTGCGCGGTCGTCGCCGCCGACGTCGATGTCGTGATCGGAACGAGTGGATCGCCCGCAGTTGACTCGCGGTTACGGAATCGCCGTACGTCAGGCGGCGCGCTTCACGCGCAGGCCGTCGATGCTGTAGTGGCCCGCGCCGGTGCAGATCAGGACGGCGAAGCCGACGAGGTAGAGGAGCGCCATCTCCTTGTCGCCGAGCGGATCGCTCCAGTGCACGACGAAGGCAGCGACGGCCATCGTCGCCGCTGCAGGAATCGCGGCCCAGCGCGTGAGGAAGCCGACGATGAGGAATGCGGGGGCGACGACCTCGCCGAAGACGGCGAGCGCGAGCGATGCGGTGGCGCCAACGCCGATTGGGTCTGGGAACTGAATCTCGCCGCCGGCGACCAGTTTCTGCAGCTTCGGGATGCCGTGCGTCAGCATCAGTCCTGACATGCCGAGACGGAGAAGGAGGAGGCCGAAGTCGTTCGCGTTGCGGGAGAGGTTGTCTGTGATGGTGGACATGGGCGCTGTTGTAGCCGAGCGCCTTGCCGCCGTTGCAAAATCTCCTATACTTGCATCATGGCGCAAGTACGCAAGCATTCTTCCGTCCGCCGCCGCCCGGAGACTCCGCGACAGGCGGCTGGCTGCTGCCAGCCGGTCGACGACCTGCTCGATCCGGCCCTCTTCAAGGCGCTTGGCGACCCAACGCGCGTGCGGCTCCTCGCCTGCATCGCGAAGTGCGGCCGGGCCTGCTCGGTCGGCGAGGTGGCGGGCTGCTGCTCGGTCGACCTCTCGGTCGTCTCGCGGCACCTGCAGGCGCTCGCGCGCGCGGGGCTCGTCGCACCGTCGCGCAGCGGAAGGGTCGTCCGCTACGCGGTGCGCTACGTGGAGGTGGCGGCGCAGTTCCGTGCGCTTGCCGACGCGATCGACGACTGCGCGCCGGCCGTGGCAGGCTGCGCGGAAGGAGGTCGCCGTGGCTGCTGCTGATCGACGGCTGCGCGTGATGTTCCTCTGCACGGGCAACTCGTGCCGCAGCCAGATGGCCGAAGGCTGGGCGCGCGCGCTCAAGTCGAACGAGATCGAGGCGTACTCGGCCGGCACGAATCCGCACGGGCTCAATCCGCTCGCCATCCGCGCCATGCGCGAAGCGGGCGTCGACATCTCGGGCCATGCGTCGAAGCGCCCGGAGGAGATCGGTGGGGAGACCGGCGTCCCCTTCGACGTGGTCGTGACGGTGTGCGATTCCGCGCACGAGTCCTGCCCCGTCTTCCCCGGCGCGCGCATCGTCCACGTTGGTTTCGACGACCCGCCGCGGCTTGCGAAGGGCGCCGCGAGCGATGACGAGGCCATGCCGCACTACCGACGCGTCCGCGACGAGATCCGAGCCTTCATCGAGCGTTTGCCGCTGGCGCTGCGCGATCCGCGCGCCGAAACCGAGACACAGGAGAGCACATGACGACATCCGACCCGAACGGCTGCTGCAACCCTTCGCCTGCGAACGCGCACCCCTCCAAGGGCGAGCGGAACGCCGCGAGCGACGACACGGTCCGAGGCCAGGTGCGCGAGGGCTACGCGGAAATCGCGCGCGCGGGCGGCTGGAGCGCCGCGCAGGCGGGCGCGTCGGCGCAATCGTGCTGCGCTCCCGGAGGCGGCTGCTGCGGCCCCGCCACCTTCACGCCCGACCAGCTCGCGCAGGCGATCGGCTATTCGCAGCGAGAGCTCGAGTTCGCGCCCGAGGGGGCCAACATGGGGCTTTCCTGCGGAAATCCCACGGCAATCGCCTCGCTGCGCGCGGGCGAGACCGTGCTCGACCTCGGGGCTGGCGGCGGCTTCGACTGCTTCATCGCCGGCGCGAAGGTCGGCGCGACGGGGCGCGTGATCGGCGTCGACATGACGCCCGAGATGGTGACGAAGGCGCGTCGCAACATCGAGGGATATGCGAGGCAGACGCGGCTCGCGAACGTCGAGTTCCGCCTTGGCGAGATCGAGAACCTTCCGGTCGCCGATGCGAGCGTCGACGTCGTGATCTCGAACTGCGTGCTGAACCTCTCGCCGGACAAGCCGCGCGTCTGGCGCGAGATCGCGCGCGTGCTGAAGCCGGGCGGCCGCGTGGCCGTGTCCGACCTCGCGCTGCTCAGGCCGCTTCCGGACGCGGTGCGCGCCGATGTCGAGGCGCTCGTCGGCTGTGTGGCGGGGGCGGTGCTCGTCGAGGAGACGCGCGCCCAGGCCGAGGCCGCCGGGCTCTCCGACATCGTGCTCTACTCGAAGCCCGAGTACATCGACGCGATGACGAACTGGGAGGACCCGCTTTACCAGAAGATCGTCGCGGCCTTGCCGCCGGGCTCGAAGCCGAGCGACTACATCACGAGCCTCGATGTGACCGCGGTGCGGCGCGCCTGACGGACGGAACCACTCCATGCAGCGACTTCTCTCGGAGTTTCTCGGCACCTACGCGCTCGTCTTCGCCGGCACGGGCGCGATCGTGATCGACGCGGCGTCGGGCGGCGCGATCACGCATGTCGGCGTGGCGCTCGTCTTCGGCCTCGTCGTGATGGCGATGATCTCGACCTTCGGCGATGTCTCGGGCGCGCACTTCAATCCTGCGGTGTCGATCGCGTTCTGTGCGGCGAAACGGCTGCCCGTGCGCGATCTCGCGCCCTACATCGCGGCGCAGTGCGCGGGGGCGTTCGCGGCGTCGCTCACGCTGCGCGCGCTCTTCCCCGCAAGCGAGACGCTCGGCGCGACGCTGCCGGCGGGTTCCGCCGGGCAGTCGTTCGCGCTTGAAGCGATCCTCGCCGCGATCCTGATGCTCGTCATCCTCGCCGTCTCGAGCGGATCGAAGGAGAAGGGGATCACCGCCGGAATCGCGATCGGCGCAACCGTCGCGCTCGAGGCGATGTTCGCGGGCCCGATCTCGGGAGCGTCGATGAATCCGGCGCGCTCGCTCGCGCCTGCGGTCGTGTCGGGGCAGACCAAGGATCTCTGGGTGTACCTCGCGGCGCCGGTCGCCGGGGCGCTTCTGGCGGTGCCGCTTGCACGCGCGACGGTGCTTGCGAAGCGAACGCCCGGCTCGGCCTGAAGCCGCGAACGAGCCTATCCTTCGCGCCCATGGATCCGGTTTCACACGGTCTGCTCGGTGCGACGGCCGCCTTCGCCGTCCTCGGTGGCCGCATCGGGCGCCGAGCCGCGGTCGCGGGCCTCGTCGGCGGCCTCATCCCCGACGCCGACATCTTCCTGGCGCCCGTCTCCGATGCCGCGCTGCCGTTCGAGCTGCACCGCCACTTCACGCACGCGATCGTGCTGGCACCGCTGTTCGGGGCGCTTGCCGCGGCGCCGCTGCTTGCGGTCCCGCGCTGGCGCGACACGCCGTGGCTCTTCCTGCTCGCCGGCGCGGTCGGATGCCTGACGCACGGGATCCTCGACCAGTTCACAAGCTACGGCACGCACCTCTGGTGGCCGTTCATCGCCGAGCGCACCGCGTGGGACGCGCTGAGCATCGTCGATCCGTTCATCACGCTGCCGCTTCTCGTCGGGCTCTTGGCGGCGCTCTTCATGCGGCGGACTTCCGTCGCGACCGCGACCCTCGCGCTCGTCGCCGCGTACACGGGACTTGGCTTCGTGCAGCGCGAGCGCGCGCTCTCGATCCAGCGCGAACTGGCCGCGACGCGCGGCGACACGATTCAACACGGCCGCGCGATGCCGACGCTCGGCAACCTCATCCTCTGGCGGTCGCTCTACCGGACTCCCGAAGGCCTCATGCGCGCCGATTCGGTGCGGCTTCCGCTCTGGGGCGAGACGACCGTGCGCGAAGGGCGCGCGCCGCTGCCGGTGGCGGACATTGCGGCGTTCGCCGAGGTGGGGAGCGACGAGCACGGGCGGCTCGCTCGGCTCGCATCGTTCGCGGACGGCTTCGTGCTCGCGCGGCCGCTCGGCGACTCGCAGTCGACGATCCTGTTCGACGCTCGGTACTCGATGGAGACCGCCGGATTCGAACCGATGTGGGGCGTTCGCGTCGACCGAAGCGCGGAGGTGCGCGGCGACCGCCTCGCGTGGCACTCGGGAATGGCCCGTCGCGAAGATCGGATGGCCGATCTCGTGGCCGAGATCTTCGGGATGACGCCCGAACAGCCAGGCGTCGAGGAGGCACGGTGACCGCGGTCGCACTCACCATCGCGGGCTCGGATCCCTCCGGCGGCGCCGGAATCCAGGCCGATCTCAAGACCTTCCACCAGCACGGCGTGTACGGCGAGAGCGTGATCACGCTGCTCACCGTGCAGAACACGCGCACCGTCGCGGGGATCGAGTTCGTGGCGCCCGCGTTCGTGGGCGCGCAGATCGACGCGGTGGTGTCCGACATCCCGCCGCGCGCGGCGAAGACGGGCGCGCTCGGCCGCGCCGACATCATCGAGGCGGTCGCCGAACGCGCGCGGAGCTTCCGCTTTCCGCTCGTCGTCGACCCCGTGATGGTGAGCAAGCACGGCCTGCCGCTCTTGGCCGACGATGCGGTCGACGCGCTCGTGCGGCGGCTGCTGCCGCATGCGGCGCTCGTGACGCCGAACCTGCCCGAAGCCGCGCGCATGACGGGTTTCGCGGTCGACGACCCCGCAGGCATGGAGCGCGCCGCGCGTGCGATTCACGCGATGGGGCCGCGTGCGGTGCTCGTGAAGGGCGGACATCTCGCGCACGGTGCGCTCGATCTCCTGTTGGCCGACGGGCGCGTGACCGTGTTCCCCGGCGAGCGCATCGACACCGTCCACACGCACGGCACGGGCTGCACGCTTTCGGCTGCGATCACCGCGCGGCTCGCCCGCGGCGAGGCGCTCGAGGCGGCCGTTGCCGGCGCGCGCGCCTACATCCGCGAGGCGATCTCACGCGCGCCGCGGCTCGGCGGCGGCTGCGGTCCGGTCGACCACTTCGCGCCGGTCGAGTGATCGCTTTCAGTTCCACGC
>JBKCZS010000199.1:0-9233 GCA_046337925.1 bacterium
GGCGGAAGCTGCTTCCTCCCGCACGGAGGCCAGGGCTGCTCGACGGTCGCCTGCTGCCAGCTCGTCTGCGCCGCGGACCCCTTCTGCTGCAACACCTCGTGGGACGAGCTCTGCGTGAGCCAGGCCTTCGACCTCTGCACCGCCTGCGGCGAGCCGACGGCCGGGTCCTGCTTCACCCCCCACAGCACGCCGTCCTGCGAAGACGCGTCCTGCTGCGCGCTGGTGTGCGCGGCCGATCCGTTCTGCTGCACCACCCCGTGGGATTCGCTCTGCGTGAATGGCGCGGTCGAACTCTGCCCGAACTGCGGCGATCCGGAGACCGGCTCGTGCTACACGGTGCAGGCGACTCCGTTCTGCGACAACGCGACCTGCTGCAACACCGTCTGCGCGGCCGATCCGTTCTGCTGCAACGAGCGGTGGGACTCCGTCTGCGTCACGGCCGCGATCACCAACTGCGCAGGCTGCGGCAACCCGAACGCGGGCAGCTGCTACGCGCCCAAGAGCACGCCGTACTGCGCCGATGAAACCTGCTGCGAAACCGTCTGCGCGGCCGATCCGTTCTGCTGCAACAACCAGTGGGACACGCTCTGCGCCAACCGGGCGATCACCGACTGCCCGGGCTGCGGCAATCCGAGCAATACGGAGAGCTGCTACACGGCCCACGCGACGCCCTACTGCAACGACTCGGCGTGCTGCTCGCTGATCTGCGATCTCGATCCGTTCTGCTGCAACAGCCAGTGGGACAACATCTGCGCGAACTCGGCGATCAAGAACTGCGACAGCTGCGACAACCCGGGCAACGGCAGCTGCTACTCGGCGCACCCGACGCCGTACTGCAACCAGCCCGCGTGCTGCAACACCATCTGCACGGCTGATCCGTTCTGCTGCAACACCCAGTGGGATTCGATCTGCGCGAACGCGGCGATCACGAGCTGCCCGAGCTGCGAGAACCCGAGCAACGGCAGCTGCTACCAGGCGCATCCGACGCCGTACTGCAACCAGCCGACCTGCTGCACCACCGTGTGCGCCGCAGATCCGTTCTGCTGCAACACCCAGTGGGACAGCCTCTGCGTCAACCGCGCGATCACCGACTGCCCGAGCTGCGACAACCCGGGCAACGGCGACTGCCTCGTCGTGCACCCGACGCCGTACTGCAACACGCCCGAGTGCTGCAGCACCGTCTGCGCGGCGGATCCGTTCTGCTGCAACAACCAGTGGGACGCCGCGTGCGTCGCTGGCGCCAACGCGCTCTGCGTCGACACCTGCGGCGGCTCGCTCGCGGCCGACTGCTGCACGCCGCACCCCGGCACGCACTGCAGCGACGAGACCTGCTGCACGGCCATCTGCGCGGCGGATCCGTTCTGCTGCAACAACCAGTGGGACAGCCTCTGCGCAAGCGCAGCGATCTCCACCTGCGCCTCGTGCGCGCCGAAGTGCCCTGCCGACCTCGACGGCAACGGCACGGTCGGAGCGTCTGACCTCGCGGGCCTGCTGAACGCGTGGGGCACCGCCAACGCGGCCGCCGACCTCGACGGCAACGGCGTGGTCGGCGCACCCGACCTCGCGGCGCTGCTCAACGCGTGGGGCCCGTGCTCCTGAGATCACCGAGAGATTGAGAGTGCAATCTCCACAACACAAGGGCCCCGGCGCAAGCCGGGGCCCTGTTCGTTTTCAGGTTGTCTTCGCGGCGCCGCGCGTCACTCGGCGGCGGCTTCCTCGCGGTGCTGCATCTGCGCCTTGAGGCGCGCGAGGATCGACGAGTGCATCTGGCTGACGCGGCTCTCCGAGAGGTCGAGCGTGGCGCCGATCTCCTTCATCGTCATCTCCTCGTAGTAGTAGAGGATGACGATGAGGCGCTCCGCACGCGAGAGACCCTTGGTGATGAGCGCCTGGAGGTCCTGCTTCTGCACGGCCTGCAGCGGATTCTCCTGACGGCCGTCCTCGACCACATCGATCTCGCGCACATCCTTCGAGCTGTCGGTCTCGAAGCACTTGCGGGTGAGGCTCACCATCGTGATCGGACGGGAATCCTTCTGCAGCTTCTCGAACTCGTCGCCCGTGACATTGAGACGCTTGGCGACCTCGTCCTCGGTCGGACGCGATCCGGTCTCCATCTCGATCGACTTGCGGACCTTCTCGACCTTCGCGGTGCGGCTGCGGACGAGGCGCGGAACCCAGTCCATCGAGCGGAGCTCGTCGAACATGGCGCCGCGGATGCGCTGCGTGCAGAAGGTCTCGAACTTGACGCCGCGGTCGGGGTCGAACGAGTCGACCGCATCCATCAGGCCAAAGGCGCCGGCGCTCTTGAGGTCATTGACCTCGACTTCGCTGGGAAGACGCTTGTGAAGTCGCTCGGCGGCGTAGGCGACGAGGTCGAGGTGCCGAGCGATCAGGAAGTTGCGGACTTCCGTGGTGGGCGTGGCGCGGTACTCGCGCCAGACCTGCTCGATCGGGCGCTCCGAGAGGGGCAGCGGCTTCGGCGGGGCCTTCGCGGCGCGCGTGGCGGCGGCTGCGGAAGCGGTCGACTTGGCGATGGCGCGTGGTGCGGCAGGCTTCGGCGTCGCCTTCGACGCAGGCGTGGCCTTCAACGCGGGCTTGGCCTTGGCAGTCGCCGCAGGCGTCGGGACGCTCACGCCACGCGAGCGCTTCGTCACGGGGCTGGCGTCCAGCTTGGGCGCCTCCGTGGCTGCGCCGCGGGCGGCGGTGCGGGAAGGCGTCTTGCCTCCCTGCTTCGCGGCCGGCTCGGCCTTGGTTCCAGCCCTTGTGTTCGTCGGCGCGGACGCCGATTTCGACTTGCTGGCTGAGGGGGTGGAAACGATCGTGTTTTCTCGAACAGTCCTGGACATTCGGTCGGCTCCTTGACCAGTCGTCCCAAGTTTGGAGCCACCCGAAAGCCGCATGGCTGACGGAAGGCCCGCTCACCTTTCCTCGACGGCGCCGCGGAATGCGGCGACGCGAGAAACCAACCAGGCGGATCGTTCTCCAGACGATCCGACTGCGCGCGAGGAAGCCGCCGTCGACACAATGGAATTGCTTGGACCGCCTGGGTGCCGGAATCGAGCGCTGCTCGGCCACGGCGGGCGGTGTTCGCGAGATCCATTCGCCTCGGGCGCGCTCTCCGCGCGACCCATCCACTGAGAGCCGGACTACATGGCTCGCAGAACCCGCGTCTGTGCGATCAAAGCCGCTGAAACAGCACTCCGAAGCACACACGCGTTGCCGGGAACGGACATCCATGTCCGCGATCGGCGAGGTCAGTATAACGAGAATCCGACGAGCGCAAGACCCTTTCGGATCACGCCGCACTCTTTTCTTCTTGCCGCGCAGAATCTTCCGAGTCGCCCCCGCGCGACCGTCGCGACCCGCGCTCTTCCACCACGCCGAGCGCCTCTTCGTCGAGCACCTCGACGCCTTCGAGCATGTTTCGGCCCGCGACATCCGCTTCGATCGCCTTCGTGTCTTCCTCGACGGCCGCCTCGATGCGCGAAACCTCCTGGGCCACAATCCAGTCACACACGATCCCCACCACGAATCCCGCGCCGAAGCCCCCGAGCATCGCAAGAAGCGCGCGCGTGAGGACCACATCCAACGGGTTGCTCGACCATGCGCCGACGAAGACGGCGACGGAGAACGCCGCGAACGCGGTGCACCCTGCGGCGGCCTGGGGGATCGGAATGCGTGGAGTTGGCTTGTGAAGCGTCATATCTGCGCGACCTCGGTCGCGATCAGCAAACGCCGCGCCAACCCGCAGGTGCACGGACGCACCGGGCGGGAACAGGTCCGTCACGAGATGACGCCGCGCTCAGCGCTGGGCAAGGAACCCGACCAGTCGCGAGAGGAATCCGTCGCGACGCGACTCGACGCCTCCGGGCACTCCATCGCCCGCGAGCACGCGAGCCAACTGGCGGATCGCTCGCGAGGACGGCGCCGCGGGCGCACCGACCATGAAGGGCTCGCGCCGGCGGACGGCCATCGGTACGGCCACATCGTGCGGGATCGAGCCCGCGTAGTCGATGCGGACGCTCAGGAAGGCACGCGCGACGCGGTCCATGCGGGCATGGACCGACCGGCCCTCTTCCTCGCTCATGGCCATGTTGACCACCAGCTGAAGGCCATCGCGCACGCCGCGCGCGACAAGCGTCTTGATCGCGCCGTAGGCGTCGGCGATCGCGGTCGGCTCGGGCGTGGTCGCGACGACGATCGTGTGGGCGGCGGCCGCAAAGGCCATCGAGTTCGCACCGATGCCTGCACCGGTGTCGACGATCAGCACATCGTTGGTGCGCTCGAGCGCCATGAGCTGCTCGAGCACGCTGCGGCGCTGGAGCTGTCCCATGTCGGCGAGTCGCGAGACGCCCGACGCGCCGGGCACCAGCCGGAACCCGCCGGGAGCGTGGACCATCACTTCCTCGATCGTGCGGTCGCCCGTCACGACATCCTCGAGCGTCGCGCGCGGCGTGATGCCGCAGAGCACATCGGCGTTCGCGAGACCAAGGTCCGCATCAAGCAGCACCACGCGCTGTCCGCGCTCGGCGAAGCTCACGGCGAGATTGACGGCGAGATTCGTCTTGCCGACGCCGCCCTTGCCGCTCGACACGGCGATGGCGCGCGCAAGCCGCACCGGACGCGCGCGCTCGCGCGCCTTCTCGGGACTCACGCTGACGGCGTGCCCCATGGAGGTCTGCTCGTTCGTCTGCTGCGCGCGTGGTGCAGCGACAAGCCGACGCAGGCGCTCCGCCTGGTCCGCCGACAGCGTCTCCTGACTGGTCGCACCCGAAATGGAACGGTCGTGCATCAACGAACCTCACTACCCATGACAAGCTCGGCCAGACGACGGCCGCGCCCGGGCTCGATGTGATCTGGAACTTCCTGCCCATGCGTGAGGAAACTCACGCGCTTGCCAAGCCGCTCGACAAGGGAGATCAGGGTACCGAAAGTCGCGGCCTCATCGAGCTTGGTCAGCACGATTCGATCGATTCCGACGGCGCCGAACGCGGCGGCCTCGCGCTCGAGCGTACGGGCGCCCGCGGTGGCCGACAGCACGAGATGCGTCTCGTCGGGCCTCGCGGCCACGAGGAACGCGCGGAGTTCGGACAGCTTCATCCGGTCGTTCTGGCTGCGGCCCGCGGTGTCGAGCAGGATGACATCGACGCCGTGCTCGGCGTCGAGCCGCTGGCACGCGCGTTCTGCGTCCGCAGGACTGGAGGCGACCTCGACGGGAACCTCGAGGATCTCCGCGTAGGTCCGCAGCTGGTCGACCGCGGCGATGCGGTAGGTGTCGGCCGCGACGATTCCAACCGAAAGCCCCCGCTTCAACTTGAGCTGCGCCGCGATCTTGGCGAGGGTCGTGGTCTTGCCGACCCCGGTCGGGCCCACGAACGCGATGCGGCGCGCGCCGCTCTTTCCAGGCAGCACGCGGCCGGACGCCCCGCCCAGCCCGTCTTCGGCATCCGCCGGAAGGAGAGACGCGATGCGGCGCTCGAACGCGTCGCGGACGACCGCTTCGGACGGCATCGCGCCTGCATCGATCGCCGCCTGCAGTTCACGCTCGACCGACGCGACGATCTGCTCGGCGAGCTCCGCGGCGACCTCCTGCTCGATCAGGCGCGCATACGCCCGCTCGAGTACTTCAGGTCGCGAGAGCGCTTCGGCGCGCTCCGCCGGCGCGTGCAGTCCGACCGCTTGCCTTGGAGCTGCCGCCGGAATCGGCGCCGACGCCGGCGTCCGGCTCGGGGCGGCGACCGGCTTGGGCTCGACGATCGCCGGTGTCGCGGCGCGGCCCTCGAGCACGCGGCCAACAAAGTCGGAGATGGCGTTGAGTTCGTTGTCAGGTTGCGCGGACGGTCGCGTCTCGGGCCGCACCTGCGGCTGCGATCGGTCCGCCGTGGAGAGCGGCGCGGCGATCGAGATGGCGGGCGCGGCGGAGTCAGGCTGCGTCGGCATGAACTCGATCGGAGCGAAGCCGGCGACGGCCTCCGCGCGAGGCTGCGCGGCAGGCGCGGGCCTCGCGGCGGCCTGCGGCGCCGGAGCGGTGCTTGCGGCCGGCGTCGGCTTCGGTGTGCCGGAGACGAGTTGCACGACCGCGTTCTGCACGGGCGCGCTCGGCTTGCCGCCCGTCGAAGCGGGCTGCGCCACGAGCACGAAGCGCTGCGCCACCGGCTCAGCCTGCGGAAGCGGATGGGTGGGAACGCGCGCGGCCGGCGACGCCGGCGCCGAAGCCGGGGCTAGAGGGGTCGCTGCCTGGGTCGCCGCAGGGGTCGGCGCACTCGTGGCCGCCCGCGTCTCCCTTGCGCTCGACTGCGCGGTCGCCCGCTCGTTCTGCGTGGCCGCCTCGCGGGCGGATGCCTGCTTCTCGAGTTGGATGGCCATCGCCTGCGCGAGCCGACGCGTCTTCTCGCGCTCGGCCTCGAGATTCATCGGTGGATCGAGGTCCCTCGACGCATCGGCCGCGCTCACCTGCGCCGACGGCGTCGCAGCTGACCCGTATGCGCGCGCGGCCGCCGACAGGCGGAGGCTCTCGCGCGGCTCGAGGACGGGTGCACGCTGCGCGGCTGCTGGAGTCCGCTCCGACACCGCAGGCTCGGACGGCATGTCCGACGCGCGCGCCGCGGTCAGCTCGACAACGGTCTTGCGGCCGAAGCCGAAGATGCCGCCGCGCTCGAATGTGCGGGTGTGCAGGATGACCGCGTCGTGGCCGAGATCCTGCTTCACGCTCGCCAACGCCTCGGACATCGTCCAGGCGCGGTAGGTCTTCAGCTTGAGGGGGCCGGAACTCTGTGAAGGGCGTCCTGCGCTCTGTCGGTTCGGCTGTTGATTCGCAGTCTGTGTCACGGGTGCCCTCCTAGCACGCACGCTCCTGCCCATGGAAGGCGAACCCTCGCGGAGACGCCGTCAACGGAAAACGCCCGGGAAGCGGGGTTCGTTTCGGGCGCGCGCCTCAGGCAGCACCTGCGAATGAGGGTTCACCTGCATTCGCCGTCAACTGCACGAGCCCGACACTCTCCACATCGGTCCCACGGACGACCTCGTTGTACCCGAGGACGGCCACATCCGCAATGTGCGGCTCGAGAATCTGACGCACCTGGGCGCGGACCGATGGCGACGCGAGGACGACCACCTTCCGGCCAGCCTCGGCGAGCGGCTGCGCCGTCTCCGCCACCGCGCGGGCGATGCGGTTGGCGAGCGCCGGCGGGATCGAGAAGGTCGTCCCGGCGGGACTGCGGTCGATGTAGCCGGCGATCGTGTCCTCGAGCGCCGGATCCATGGTGACGCAGCGCAGGCGCGATCGGCCGCGGTCGTCGACCTCGCTGTAGTGCGAGCAGATCGCGCGGCGCAGGCCGTTGCGCACATACTCGACCAGCACATCGTGGTCCTTGGTGTGCGGGATCCACTCGGCCAGGGTCTCGACGATGGTCTCGAGGTCGCGGATGGCGACGCGCTCGCGCAGCAGCGCCTGCAGGATCTTCTGAAGGTCGCTTGGCTTCACGAGGTTCGGGATCAGGTCCTCGACCAGCTTCGGCGTCTTCTGCTTGAGCTGGGCGATGAGGTTCGTGACCTCCTCGCGGGTCAGCAGCTCGTCGGCGTGGCGCTTCACGAGTTCGCTCATGTGGGTCGCCAGCACGCTCGTCGCGTCGACGACCGTCCAGTTCGAGCCCTCCGCCTTCTCCTTGAGGCCGCGCTCGATCCAGATCGCCTCGAGGCCGAAGGCGGGCTCCTTGGTGCGGAACCCGTCGAGCTGCCCGTGGGCGAGGCCAGAGTCCATCGCCATCAGGAGCGTCGGGTAGACCGTGCCGGACGCGATCGAGGCGCCGCGGATCTTGACGCGGTACTCGTTCGGCTCGAGCTGCATGTTGTCGCGGATGCGCACCGCGGGCATCACGAGGCCAAGCTCGACCGCCAGGTGGCGGCGGATGCCCGAGATCCGCTCGAGGAGGTCGCCGCCGCGCTGGGTGTCGACCAGGGCGACGAGTCCGTAGCCGACCTCGAGCTCGAGGGTGTCGACCGCCAGCAGTTCCTCGACCTTGGGCTGTTCGGGCGGCTTGGCCATCGCCTCCTCGCGGGCCCGCACCACCTCGTTCGACGCCTCGCGCTTCTTCTGCCACTGCATGGCGTACGCGGTGCCCGCCAGGACGATCGCCGCCCCGAAGAGCGGGATGGTCGGAAGCGGCGTGAAGCCGAGGAGGAACAGGAAGCCCGCGATGAGGTACATCGCCCAGGGCTGCGACGACAGCTGGGCGGGGATCTCCTCGCCGACCGTCTTGCCGCCGCCGGCGCGGGCGACGATGAGGCCCGCGGCGATCGCCACGAGGAACGCCGGCAGCTGCGACGCAAGACCGTCGCCGATCGCGAGCAGCATGAAGGTCTTCATCGCGTCCGACGCGCTCCAGTCGAGCTGGAACTTCGCGATGGCGAAACCGCCGATGATGTTGATGATCGTGATGATGATGCCGGCGATGGCGTCGCCGCGCACGAACTTCGAGGCGCCGTCCATCGCGCCGTAGAAGTCGGCCTCGCGCGAGATCTCCTCGCGCCGCGCCCTCGCCTCCTTGTCGTTGATGATGCCGGCCGAAAGGTCGGCGTCGATCGCCATCTGCTTGCCGGGCATGGCGTCGAGGTTGAAACGCGCCGACACTTCGGCGATGCGGCCCGAACCTTTGGTGATGACGACGAAGTTCACGATGATCACGATCGCGAAGATGATCACGCCGATCACGAAATTGCCGCCCATCAGCAAGCCGCCGAAGGTGCGGATGACTTCGCCCGCGGCACCAATACCCTCGTGCCCGTGCGACAGGATGAGGCGTGTAGTCGCAAGATTGAGCGCCAAGCGCAGCAGGGTCGCGATCAGCAGGATGGTCGGAAACGAACTGAAATCGAGCGGGCGCTGGATGAACAGCGATACGAGCAGAATCAGCACCGAGAAAGTGATCGACAGAGCGAGCAGAATGTCGACGAGCCAGGTCGGCAGCGGGACGAGCAGCACGATGAGGATCGCGAACACGCCCAGGGCGAGCATGACGTCGCCCTGGCGGCCGAGCTGGCGCAGGCTCGCGATCGGATCGAAACCGAGATTGAAGCCGCCGCCGCCGGGCGCACCCGGTGCGGGCGCTGCCGGGGCTTCGAGCATCGGTTGGGCGTTGGGTTCAGCCATGCGTGCTGGTTCGATTCATCAATAGGCTGCGCGCGGTTCGTTGCCGGCGGGGGGCGGCGGAGCAAAACCCTGGTCGTTGTAGATC
>JBKCZS010000200.1:0-5513 GCA_046337925.1 bacterium
GAGAAAAGAGTCTTCTCCCTCTGACCTCCAACACCCAGTGCGCCGGAATGCAGCGCTTGCCCTCTGTGTTCTCCGTGCCTCCGTGAGAAAAATCCCTCAAGAGGCGCCGCAAGCAGCTACGAGGACGACGCCGTGCCCGTATCGCCAAAGGCGGCTGCCGCAAGCAGCCGCCGCTCTCAGTTCGGGCACTTCTGGAAGTAGACGATGCGCGGCTGGTCGCTCGGCGAGTTGACTTCGCTGCGGTCGACGCACATCACATACCGCGACTCATCGATGATGAGGTCGGGGTTCGTGCCGTCCCAGATGCCCGTCGTCGGGTTCTGGCGGACCTGACGCACGCGCAGGTACACCGTGAACACATCGCTGCGGGTGGTGACGAGGTTCGAGATGCCCTTGAAGAGGAGGTTCATGTCCTCCGCGTCGGCGAGCGGCTCGTCGGCCGGCTTGGTCGGCACATTGGTGTTCGCGCCGATTCCGAACAGCACATCGGCGGGCAGCTGGCGCGGCCGTGGATTGGTGCGGTCGGTCGACCACGAGTAGCCGACATCGAACTCGTTGAAGTTGCCGCCGAGGCCCGCGTACGGATCGAGGCCGAGCCAACGCGTGCTGTAGCCCGCGCGTAGGTGCGGCGCGAACGTGTCGGGCGGAATGCGCTGGAGGAGCGTCAATTCGCCGATCGAGGCGAATCCGTGCTCGCGGCGCATGCCGGCGAAGAAGGTCGGGTTGGTGACGCCGAGCTGGGTCTGGGTGAGGCCGCGGTCGCCGTAGCCCGGCAACGCCGCGTTCGCCACGGGCGACGGCGCGCCCGACAGCGCGCCGTCGCGGTACGAGCGGATCATGTCGACGACATGCGTGTACGGCGAGGTCGGCGCGGCGTCCGCGTTCTTCGGAACCCGCGTCATCATCGGCAGCGTCTGCATCACCTCCGGCATGGCCGTGTTGAGGTTGACGAGACCCGAGGTCTTGCGGCCGAGGAAGCCGTGCGAGAGCCGGAACTGCCGCTCCTCGGCGACGCGCAAGTCGTAGAACTGATTCGGGCCCGCCACTTCGAACGCTGGCGGAGTCAGGTACTGAGGATCAGGGATGTATGCGGGCACATAGAACTCTGGGGGAAGCGCGCTGTTCCCGTTGCGGTCGAAGGAGTTGCGGCCAGGGCCGTCGATCGTGAGCGCGTCGAAGATCGCCACACCCGTCGGCAGCGCGGGCTGCCATGGCGAGAAGCCCGCGATCGGCGTGGGCGGCACAGTGGTCGATGCGGGATCGAAGCGCGCGCCGAGCACCACGGAGCCAGGATCGTCGGTGTCGAGTTCCTGCGGCAGACGGATCTGGAGCCGGTTCACGAAGAGACCGGCGCCCGGGTAGAACTCGTTGTCCGGGTCGTCCTCGAGCATGATCTCGGAGAAGGTGCGCACCGCGCTTGGGTTCGGGCCCCAGTTCTCGTAGACATGGCCCCAGAGGAAGACATCGAGGACTTCGCCGATCTGCTCGAAGTCGCTGTCCTTCTGCGTCATCTGGAACGGAATGGTCGCGACCGGGATCTGGCTGAAGCGCTGCCAGTCGGCCACGCTGCAACCCTTGTTGCCGATCATCCACTCGTAGGTCACGCCCTCGTACTCGACGGCGCCGTGGCAATCCTGGAAGTAGATGTCGGCGGCCGCCTCGGGGAGGCCGAGGGCCGGCAGGAACGGCATCGGGCCGGTGCCCGGGGTGGCGATCGCCTCGAGCGGGCCGCCTTCACGCAGCACGGTGAGGTTCGTGAAGAACACGGGCTTCGAGCGGATCGTGCGGCCGAACATGTCGACCCAGGTCATGTTCGCCCAGCGGTTGAGGCCGGCGGCGTCGCCGTCCGGGTCGGTGTCCTTCTTCCACATCTCGCCCTTGTAGGCGTCGGCACCGGAGCGATTCGCGCCGTTGGTGTCGACGCCCTCGATCTGCCGCGTTGCGCGGACGGGCTCGGTGGCCATGCTGAAGATGAAGCGCGGCGAGCGCTCGAAGGCGTCGATGCGCTTCTCCTCGAGCGGCACCGCGGCGTCGTCCCAGGTGTCGACATCGAACGCCCAGGCGCGGCTCGCGCGGCACCAGGTCATGAAGAACTCGTTCGACTGCAGGCGGATACCCGCCACATAGCGGCGGTTCGGATCCGGATCCCAGAAGTAGCGCTTCTGCGGCGGAAAGAACTGCGGATCGGTGAGGAGCCGGTTGAACGCCTCGTTGAACTTCACTTCAGGACCGGTTTCCTCGTTGTCGAAGCGATCGACCACGATGCTGATCGGCCCGCCAGGGATGCCCGCCGGCGGCACCACATTGCGGAGGAGCTGGACCGGCTGGATCGTTCCGTTCGCGTAGGGACCGGGGCCGGCCGAGAGGTTGACCTGCCAGACCCCCGTCGCGTCGAACACGAGCGTGCGGTCCTGCTCGTCGACATCGGGCTCGAGGCCGCGCGCGTCGTAGAGCGATGCGAACTCGACGATGCCGTCGCCGTCAGAGTCGGTGCCCGCCTGGAAGCTCGAGCCCTGCATCTCGCCGCGCTCGAGATCAAAGAAGTCGAGGACGGCCGCCTTGAAGGTCGAGCCCGCCGCGGGATAGACGCCGAATTGGCCATCGAGCGCCGCAAACACGATCGCGGTGCTCGGGCGACCGAGGGTCGCCGGAGGCAGCACGATCTCGTTGAGCGGATATCCACCGACCGCAGCCGTCGTGCCCGTCGCGAAGCTGAAGGTCTGGCCGAACAGCTGGAGCCGGTAGTCGGCGAGCGACACCGGCGTGTCGTACGGGTTGGCGACCTGCACGGCCACGATGAGCGTGGGCTTGCTGGTGTCGTCGACGAAGTTCTCGCCGCCGCCGTCGACATCGGGCGGAAGCTCTTCCTGGCCGGAGGGCGGCGGCGTGCCGCCGGCGGTCGTCCACTCGAGCTCGTTGAAGTCGCTCTTCGGATAGACGAGCCCCATGAACACTTCCATGATGAACGGCTGCTTCTCCATGCCGACATAGAAGCGGTCCGCGTCGATCGGATCGATGACCGCGTCGGTGAGCGCCGGGAAGTAGCCCGACGGATCGAACACCGGGGTGCTCGGGTAGAGCGGGCGGTCGATCGCAACGCCGGAAGTGCCGAGCGTCGAGGCCTCGTCGCTCGCGGTGTCGAGGTTCGCGATGTAGCTCGCGATCATCGACAGCGTGCGGTTGTAGTCGGCTTCGCGCGTACCGAAGTAGGTCTGGTAGGTGAATCCGCCCGCGCCGTTCGGGATCCTGCGCGCAAGCGAGTTCTCGAGCACGCGGCCAAGGTCGCGGCGCCACAGCAGCGCCTTGAACGGGTTCCGGGTCAGGATCGGCTGGCCCGCGTCGTTCACGAACATCGGCTCGCGCAGGTCGATCTTGAGCTTCTGGCGATCGTACTCGGCTCGGTTTGCGGTCTGGAACGCGCCGTAGGCGGCGTCGCCCGGGGCCGGCACCGCGCCGCCCGCGTTCATGTAGTTGAAGGTCTCTTCGTAGTACGGGCTCGACCACATCGCGGGCGGCATCGTCTCGTTGCGCGCGCCGTTGAACATGGTCAGCTTGCGGCGATTGTCGACGAGCAGCTGGCGGGCGTCGAGCTGGTCGATGTACTCGTCGGCCTCCTCGCGCATGGGCGAAGCGCGGAGGAACTGACGCGCGTTGGCGTCGAGCCCTTGCAGCGCGGGGCTGTAGAGGCTGAGCGCCTGCTCGAAGCGCGAGAGCGTCGAGGGCAGATTGTTGCCGTGGTAGGCGCGCAGCTCGAACTCGTCGGCGGCATCGAACGGGATCAGGCCGAAGAGCGGCTTCTCGGGATCAAGGCCCACGATCTTGAAGTACGCGAGGCGCTCGCGTGGGCTCTCGAACGAACCCTGCAGGTTCGGCTGCAGGTTGCTGTCGAGGAGCGGGTAGCCGGCCTGCGGGCTTCCGGGGTCGCGACCGCCGACTGCGGTGATCATGCCCGTCGCCTGGAGGAACGACGCGGGAGCGTTGATCAGCTGCCCTGCTCCGTTCAGGCGGTCGCCGAAGCGCTCGCGGTCGAACACCATCAGGCTGTCGCCGAACACGATGTTTGGATTGCCCGACCAGTAGGTCGGGATCGGGAAGCCGCCTTCAAGGTTCGTCGAGCGCTGGTTGACCGGACCGTCGAGGAAGCCGACGGTGTTGCCGCGGCCATGGAGCGGACCGAACGAGAACTCAGCGTTGCTCGTGACGAGCGCGAGGTCGGCCGGGGTGTGGCCTGCGGTGCCGGGGATCGGCGCCGTGAGCCCCACCGCCGGATCGGCGTCGTAGCCGAACGAGAACTTGGTGGCGACATTCGCGTTCAGCTGCGACGAGTTGTCGACGACCGACACGCCGACGATCGTGCGCACGCCGCGGTCGATGCTGACGGGCGCCGCGAACCAGAAGCTGTCGGTGAAGCCGTCGCCGTCCGCATCGGTGAAGGTGCGGGACACGACATTGCGGAAGGTGCCCGCCTTGAACTCGTCGGTCGGCTTGCCGAGATCGCGCAGGCGGAAGAAGTTCGGCAGCGCGAGGTTCGGGTTGCTGTAGGCGTTGAGGTAGCTGTTCGCTGCGTTCACCGGCGCGAACCAGATGCTGCGGCGGTTGGCGAACTCGGTCGCGTTCGCGACCGGCGCGGGGAACACATTCGGCAGCCACTGCTCGTACGGAACCGCAAGGGCGAGCGGCTGGTTGAGGCCGGTGCCGCTCTCGTTGAGGTTCTCGAGCGTGTTGCCGACGATGTTCGAGATGTCGGTGACCACGCGCCAGCCGTTGTTCGCGGTGGGAAGCCACGACAGGTGCTGCCAGTGCGAGAAGGTGAACAGGTCCTGCGTGCCGTCGCCGGTCTGGTCGATGCCGACGCGGACGGGCTCGGTCGAGCGCAGCCAGCGCGAATCGCCCATGCCGGGGCTGCCGTAGGGATTGCTGTCGGCGGTGATGATGCCGCCCGGGGCGCCGGGGCCGAAGGGCCACGGGCTTGCGCCGCCGAACTGGTCGGGCCAGTTCGTCCACGCCTTCGTCTCGTAGGGCGCGATGTTGTAGCCAAAGTCGGGGAAGCCGTCGCCCGAGATCGGGTTCGTCGCGTCCGCAAGCGGAAGCACATCGCGGTCGATCGAGTAGCGCTGCGCATCGCTCGGCGGCGCGAGGCGCGGCCACGACGCGCTTGCGACGGTGATCGGCGGGTTGACGGAGTTGTCGGTGCGGGCGAACGGGTCGCTGGTGTCGACGGGCTTCGCGAACAGCGCGCCCGAGATCTCCTGCGCGACATTCAGGCCGATCGACTCGGCGCGGCCATCGCGGCCGGCCGCCGACTGCTGCGCCGCCGAGATCTGACGGGTGGCGCGCGTACGGCCGACGAAGGCCGTGGCGATGATCACCAGAAGGACCAGAATCGCCGTCACGAGCACGATGGTGTTGCCACGGCGTGCACGCGCATTCGCAGGGCTGGAAGGCAGAGGCAGATTCATGTTCGTTGCTCCTGACGGCGCGCGTCATGCGCGCGGATCGAATTCCCGCTTAGC
>JBKCZS010000201.1:0-20162 GCA_046337925.1 bacterium
AACCGCCCCCAGCTGCCCGCGCCCCCCGCGCCCGCTCGTCGCGGGCTGCGCTGCATCAACCCCGTTCGGCGTCTTGCCGTCGGCGAGTTCGTCGAACGCGTAGCGCGCGGCAGGCGCGGGCAGCTCGCTCGGCGCGCGCGCGCCGCTCGCGTTCGCCATCGCGGCGACATCGGCGTTCATGCGCGCGTCGGTCGCGCGCATCACCGCGGTGAAGAGCTCGCGCCGGCGCTTGGCCTGCTCGTCGTTCTCCAGCCGCACGAACGGCGGCGGCGCGCTGAACGCATGCGCGTACGACTTCATCCCGTTCTCGTCGATCGAGCCGAACATCGCAGCAAGCCCGTAGAACTCGCGTGTCGGGATCGTGTCGTACTTATGGTCGTGGCAGCGCGCGCACTCGAGCGTGAGTCCGAGGAACGCCGTGCCGAAGGTCGACACGCGGTCGGCGATTCCCTCTTGACGGAACTCCTCCGCGATCGAGCCGCCTTCCTCCGTCATGCGGTGCAGGCGGTTGAACGCGCTCGCGATGTCGTTTGCCTGCCGTTCCGCGCGCGTTTCGGCCTTCACGAGGTCGCCCGCGATCAAGGCGGTCGCGAAGCGGTCGTACGGCATGTTCGACGCGAGCGCGTCGAGCAGCCAGTCGCGCCACGGATGCGTGAACGAGTCGGCGTCGGACTGGTAGCCGAAGGTGTCTGCGAAGCGCGCGAGGTCGAGCCACACGGTCGCGCGGTGCTCGGCCGCGCGCGGGCTTGCGAGCATCGCGTCGACGCGGCGTTCGTAGGCATCAGGCGCCGTGTCCCTGGCGAAGGCGTCGATCTCCTCGGGCGTCGGCGGCAACCCCGTGAGCGCGAGCGCGGCGCGGCGCAAGAGCGTCGCGCGGGCGGCCTCGGGCTCGGGCGCGAGGCCCGCCTGCTCGAGCCGCGCCAGCACGAACGCGTCGAGCGGGTCGCGCGCCCACGCGGCGTCGCGAGCCGCGGGAGCGGCGGGGGCGGCGGGCGCCACGAACGCCCAGTGCGGCTGGTACTCCGCGCCTTCCTCGATCCAGCGGAGGAGCGTCGCGCGCTCCTCGTCGGTCAGCGGCCGCTTGAGCTCGGGCGGCGGCATGACATCGTCCGGGTCGCTCGAGCGGATCCGCGCCGCAGCCTCGCTCAGGTCGAGGTTGCCGGGCACGATCGCGTGGCCGCCGCCGCGCAGCGCTGCGAACGCGCCTTCGGGGGTGTCGAGTCGCAGGCCCGCCTTGCGCGTGCCCGAGTCGGGGCCGTGGCAGGCGAAGCAGCGGTCCGAGAGGATCGGCCGGACATCCTTGTTGAAGTCGAGAGGGTTGAAGTCGAGAGGGTTGGAGTCGAGACGGTTGGAGTCGAGTTTGGCGCGCGGCGGCGGTGCTGACGGCGGGGGCGGCGCGACGGCCGCCGTCACTGCCAACGCGAGGAAAGGAATCGCGGGCCAAGGCACGGTTTCGCCACTCTACCTTCGGCTACACTCAGAACCTATGGCTACGACGAAACTCGCGCGCCTCGCCCTTGAGGACGGGACGGTTTTCCACGGACGCGCCTTTGGCGGATCCCTCCGGGATCTCGAAGGCATGGGCGAGGTCGTGTTCAACACCGCGATGTGCGGCTACCAGGAGGCGCTGACGGATCTCTCGTACACCGGGCAGATCCTCACCATGACCGCCACCGAGATCGGCAACTACGGCGTGGCGCCCGAAGACATCGAGAGCGCGACCCCGTGCGTGGCCGGTTTCGTCGTCCGCGAACTCTCGCAGATCGTCTCGAACCAGCGCGCCACGCGCGGGCTTTCGGACTGGCTCGAAGAGGCCGGCGTGCCCGCGATCGAAGGCATCGACACCCGCGCGCTCGTGCGTCGCCTGCGCATCGGCGGCGCGATGCGCGGCGTGATTTCCACGGTTTCCATCGCGCAGGCCAGCGACCTCGAGCTGGTCGCCCGCGCGAAGGCCATTCCCTCGATGGCGGGCGCGAACCTCGCCGCCAAGGTCTCGCCGCGCTGCAGCGGCCGCTACGAAGAGGCGCTCGGCGAGTGGGCCCCGCGCGGCGGACTCTTCGTCGAGACGAAGCCCTCGCCGGCCGATGCGCCGAACGGCGCGTTCCGGGTCGTCGCCATCGATTGCGGCGCGAAGCGCAACATCTACCGCCACCTCGTCGAGCGAAACTGCGAGGTCCACTTCCTCCCGCACACCGCGACCGCCGCAGAAATCCGAGCGCTCAAGCCGCACGGCCTCTTCATCTCGAACGGCCCCGGCGACCCCGCGGTCGTCCAGACCGTGATCGACACGCTGCGCGAGGTCGCGGGCGAAGTGCCGACCTTCGGCATCTGCCTTGGCCACCAGCTGCTCGCGCTGTCGCTCGGCGCGACCACCTGGAAGCTCAAGTTCGGCCACCGCGGCGCCAACCAGCCGGTGCGCAACCTCCTGACGGGCCGCGTCGAGATCACGAGCCAGAACCACGGCTTCTGCGTCGACGAGACGAGCCTCCGCGCCGCGGGCGGCGAGCCGACGCACATCCACCTGAATGACGGCACGCTCGCGGGCTTCCGCCACACCAAGAAGCCGATCTTCAGCGTGCAGTACCACCCCGAGGCAAGCCCCGGGCCGCACGACTCCGCGTACCTGTTCGATGTCTTCATCGAGATGATGAAGACTCGTAAACCCATTGGTGCGCAGGAGATGGAGCGCGCGCAGGCCGCCCTGGCGGCGATCTGAACCGCAGCGCCGCGCGCCGGCGCGGGCGGCATCGCGCCGCCGCGAGCGTGTTCTCGGATGACAAGTTTTCCACGATCGCCGCGCGCGGACCCTCGCGCGGTCATGCGCGCCGCTTTGCCGCGGAATCCCGCAGCATGGCGCCGATGGTGTTGCGGCAACGCCGACGATTTTCCGCACTTTCCTGCGGTTTTGCCGTGGCCGCCGCCGGCGCGCAAGCGCATCGTCGGCCGTGCTGTCGGGATCGCGGGCAACTTCCCACTTGATTCGGCCACTCGCGCCCGAACTGTCCTTGCGAGAGTTCCGCGCGGGGGGTACCTTGCCCAACCCAGTGCCCTGACTTCGTTCAAAGGAAGTCAAGGGAGAGACGGACCATGCGTAGATCAGCAACAGGAGCGCGCGAGCGTCTCCGCCTGATCGAAGCAGTCCGTGAGCGTTTCGAGTAGTCGCACCACCCCCCGCAGGTGGCTCAGGAGTACAGAATGCAGCGCAGCACGAAGAACGAGACGACCTTCATCACGACCCAGAGCGGCGCGCGCAGCACGCGCACCGTGGCCGGCCTGATGGCGGTCGCCCTCGTCGGTACGACGCCCTGGATGGCGTCGTGGTCGAACATGACGCTTGCGCAGGATGCGCCCACGCCGCCCGCCGCCGAGCCGACCCCGGCTCCCGAGCAGACTCCTGAGCAGAAGGCTCAGGCCGAGGCCGAGGCCGCTGCGAAGGCTGAGGCCGCCGCCAAGGCTGACGCCGAGGCGAAGGCAAAGGCCGACGCGGAGGCCGCTGCCCAGGCGCAGGCCGAGGCTGACGCCAAGGCCGCTGCCGAGCGCCAGCAGGCGATCGACTCGAACCGCACCGCAGCTCGCGAGGCGATGTCGAACAGCGACTGGAAGAAGGCCATCGATCTCTGGACGACCCTCCAGACCTCGGTTCCCGGCGATGCAGAGGCCGCGAAGGGCATCGCCCGCGCGCAGGCCATGATCGACCAGGGCTCGCTCATCACCGATGTCGGCACCGATCTCGCGCTCCGCAAGCAGCGCTGCCAGGTCGAGGTGACCGCCGCGATCGCGGACGCCAGCCAGATGATGTCGGCGGGCGACTACTCCGGCGCCCAGCGCGAGGCCCTCAAGGCCAAGCTGCGCCTTGACCGCGACAAGAGCGTGTTCCCGGCCGCCGAGTACGGCGACCTCTCGAAGCAGATCGACACGCTGCTCGAGCAGATCAGCGTCGGCCAGGACAACGCCGCGCTCGCGAAGGCCGATGCGGCCCGCCGCGAGGCGACCGCCGCGTCCGCCGCGAAGCAGAAGCAGGAGCTCGAGTCGCGCACGAAGGCGATCAACGAGCGCCTCGTCCGCGTGCGTCAGCTCCAGCTCGAGATGAAGTACGACGAGGCGATCCAGGTTGTCGACGAGATCCTCTTCATGGATCCGAACAACCCCGCCGCGCAGGCGCTGCAGGCCGTGCTCAAGACGAGCCGCCTCTATGTCGCCTACAGCAACACCGAGAAGCGCCGCCAGGAGGCCTACGGCGAGATGTCGGGCGACCTCCTCGACCGCTCGGTTCCTCCGATGCGCAACATCACGGGCCCCGGCCCGCGCTCCGTCAGCGGCCTCATGGAGTACCCCGAGGACTGGCCATCGCTCAGCGCGAACCGAATGCGCAACGGCGCGAGCGGCTGGCAGGAGAGCACCGTCAACCGCCAGGCGATGGCGGCGATGCAGAAGTCGGTCTCGGTCAACTTCAACAACAACCAGCTCGACCAGGTGTTCAGCTACATGAACGAGGTCAGCGGCGTCGACTTCTACCCCGACTGGAAGGCCCTCGAGGCCGTCGGCATCCGTCCGGAAGACACGATCAGCCTCCAGCTCGACAATGTCCCGGCGGAAGTCGCGCTGAAGCGCGTCGTCGAGCAGCTCGGTGACGAAGGCGATCGCCCCGACTACTCGGTCGAGGACGGCGTCGTCGTCGTCAGCTCGGGCGAGATGCTTCGCAAGAAGACCCTCACGATCGTCTACGACATCCGCGACCTTCTCTTCGAGGTTCCGTACTTCGACAACGCTCCTGACTTCAACCTGAGCGCTGCTCTCTCGCAGGGCAACCAGCAGGGCGGCCAGGGTGGCGGCGGCCAGGGCGGTGGTGGCGGCGGCGGTTTCGGCGGCGGCGGCGGTGGTTTCGGTGGCGGTGGCGGCGGCTCCGGTGGCAGCGGCGGCGGCGGCGGCATCATCGGCGACCCCGGTGAGGACCCCGAGCGCAAGACCCGTCAGGAGCTGATCGACCAGATCACCGACATCATCCAGGAGCAGGTCGATCCCGAAGGTTGGAAGGACAACGGCGGCGACACCGGTGCGATCCAGGAGCTCAACGGCAACCTGATCATCACCAACACCGCGCGCAACCACCGTCAGATCGAGGGTCTCCTGACTCAGCTCCGCGCCATCCGCGCGCTCCAGATCAATTACGAGTGCCGCGTCATCGGCGTCACCAGCGACTGGTTCGAGCAGATCGGCGTCGACCTCGACCTCTACTTCAACACCAACGACCAGATGTGGAATCAGGCCCGCGCGGCCGATCCCAACTTCAACATCAGCGACTTCTTCTTCAACGACGGTCCGTCGAAGGGAACGCTGAAGGATCCGGTCATCTTTGGCCCGCTCGGCTCCGCCGGCGCGGGTGGCGACCCGGGCAGCCCGAACACCGACGCCTCCGGCGCGGCGGTCGGCATCCCGACGGCCGACGGCACCGACATCCAGTACATCTACGGCCCGGTCGGCTCGCCCGTCCGTCGCCAGCAGGGCTGGACCCCGGTGACCTTCAACCAGGATTCGTCGGGCATCACCAACGCGCTCGGTTCGGGTGCCATCACCGGCATCGGCAAGACGATCCTCGACAACGGCACCGCCGCTGCGACGACCGGCTTCAGCTACATGGATGACATCCAGGTCGACCTCCTCATCAAGGCGACGCAGGCCGATCAGCGCAATGTCGTGCTGACCGCTCCGCGCCTCACCCTGATGAACGGCCAGCGTTCGTTCATCACGATCGCGAAGCAGATCTCGTTCATCTCCGGCCTCACGCCGGTCACTGGCGACGCCAGCGGCGCCTTCCAGCCGCAGGTCGGCGTCGTCCAGGACGGCTTCGTCCTCGATGTCGAAGGCGTCATCTCGGCAGACCGTCGCTATGTGACCATGACGGTCGCGTTCGACACCAGCACCGTGCTCGGCTTCGACACCGGTCCGATTCAGGGCGCCGTCGGTGGCACGGGTACCGGTGGTGGCCGAGGCAGCGAGTTCGCCGCCTCGATCCAGCTGCCCGAGATCCAGGGCCAGTCGATCCGCACCACCGTCAGCGTTCCCGACAAGGGCACGATCCTCATGGGCGGTCAGCGCCGCTTCAGCGAGGTCGAGATCGAGTCGGGCGTTCCGGTGCTCTCCAAGATCCCGATCGTCAACCGCTTCTTCACCAACCGCATCGATGGCGAGCAGGAACTCACCGTCGTCATGCTCATGCGGCCTGAGATCGTGATCCAGAGCGAGAACGAGGATCTGCTCTTCCCGGGCCTCGTCGACCAGCTCGGCAACATCGGCGGCTGACGCCACCGACCCACGCAACTTCCCGCCGACGCCGCATCTCGCGGCGTCGGCGGTCTTTTTCCGCCACCACGGCGCATGCGGCGGCCGTCGGTGCGCCGTGTGCGTGTGCTATCGTGCTGCGCGAGCCCGAGGAGGCCCCAGGAACACATGGCAGCAAGCCCGAACCACATCAGCGTGCGCAAGATCGACGGCATCACCCGAATCGACTTCGTGAATCGGAACATCCTCGACGAGCTGAACATCCACGAGATCAATGTGCAGTTGATGAAGGTGGCCGAGTCCGAGTTCCGCCCGAAGATCGTGATCGTGTTCCGCAATGTCGAGCACCTGTCCTCCGCTGCGTTCGGCGTGCTGGTGGCGCTCAAGAGCCGCATGGACAGCCGCGACGGCCAGCTGCGCCTCTGCGAGATCCAGCCCAAGATCCGCGAGGCGTTCGCGATCACCAAGCTCGACCGAATCCTGCCGATCCACGACACCTACGACGCCGCCGTGGCCAGCCTGAGTTGACCCCGCGCCCCACAGCGCGGTCCCGCCGATCCGATTCCGCCCGATGAGCGATCCTTCCACCGTCTTCGCATGCGACGAAACGCTGCAAGAGCTGCGTGCAGGGCTCGAGCGTGTCCACGAGATGGTGGGCGCCGCGCTCGCGCGCTTCGGCTTCGACGAGGGTGCTGCGTTCGCGATCCGGCTCGCGCTCGAGGAGGCGATCGTGAACGGCTTCCGGCATGGAAACCGCAACGACCCGAACAAGGTCGTGTTCTTCCGCGCGCGGATCGACGACAAGGCCGCCTCGTTCGAGATCGAGGACCAGGGACCGGGCTTCGACCCGAAGGCGATTCCCGATCCGACCGATCAGTTCAACATCGAGATGCCGTCCGGCCGCGGCGTGATGCTGATCAAGGCGTACATGACCGACGCCGAGTACATCCCGCCGGGCAACAAGCTGCGGATGACCTATCGCAAGCCGCAGGCGACCTGACCTCCGCCCGATCGCGGCCGTCACTTGACGATGACTTCGACGACGGGCGTGAGCTCGATCGTGGCGATGTTGCGGCCGTCGGGCTTCAGCGATCCCTCTGCGGTGAACGACGGGGCCCACTGCACCGGGATCGGAGCGACCGCCGTGTATCCCCGCAACCGCAGTCGATGTGTTCCGGGTTGATCGAGCGTCACCTCGATGGGGTAGCTCTCTGGACTGTGAGAGGTTCTGGTGAGCCACTTCGCCGGGGCCGCCTTCAGCGTGCCGTCGATCTCGAGGCCGGACCAGGTGAAGAGGCTGAAGTGCGTCAACTGGCAGAGGTTCGTTCCATGGACGGGCCTGACGCGGACGAGGAAGGGCACTCCACGCTCTACCTCGGTAGGGGCCGTGAGTTCGATCGCGGTGGTGGCGCGCAGCACGCGCTCTGCAAACCGCGCATCGAGCGCGCCCGATAGAAGAGCGTTGCCGACGAAGGAGTTGTCGCCGAGCGAGGTCGCTTGGAGCGAGGCCTCTGCGAGCAGGCGCTCGGCGACCTCAAGCGTCGTGGCGGGGTCGAGCGTGCGTCGGTCGAGTTCTTGGACAATCCCGAACCGGGTCGTGGG
Organism: bacterium; assembly: GCA_046337925.1. Taxonomy (GTDB): domain Bacteria; phylum Planctomycetota; class Phycisphaerae; order Phycisphaerales; family SM1A02; genus QWPT01. The sequence goes on from JBKCZS010000201.1 coordinate 7,882, forward strand.
GGAGCTGAACCCATACTGCAGCAAGAGCATCCGCGCGGGCATGAGTCTCGCGAACATCGAACTCTCCACGACGAACGGGGAGAACATCGCGAGGACGCCGATCGCAACGCCGATGCACGCGGTGCGGATGTCGCGGCGGCGCTCGCCTGAGACGATCGCACCGCTCGCTCCGAGATCGGCGCCGCACTCGCTGCAGGGGTGCGCCTCGCGCCCCGGTGCGATGATCTGGCGACAGGCCTTGCAGCGGTTGTGGCCTGCGTCGACTCCGGACCACGCAAGAGCCGCGATCATGAAGCCGCCGAATCCGACGCCGTACCCGATCAGGGTCATGACCACCCGCAGCGGCGACGGAAGCGCGCCGCTGCGGGCCCACTCCATCGCCAGCATGAAGACGGACATCATGATGCCGAATCCGAGGATCGCGCCGATCAGCCGCTTCCACACAGGCTGCGACGGATCCATGACCGACATGAACGCGCGCTCGCGGAGCGTCTTGATCGTCGACACGATGCCGCGCGTTGGAGACTTGCGGGCGATGAGCGCGGTCGCCTGCACCGCGCCGCCGATATCGCCGCGGACTCCCGCCTCCCAGGTCTCGCGCAGCGCGTCGCGGTCGTCCCGCGTCAGTCCGTGCTTGCACGGTCGCTCCGCGAGCGGCTCGAAGCAGCGCGGGCAGACGGCGCCGCCGCTCCGCCAGATCTCGGGGACGGCGCCCCGAAGCCGGCGCGCCTGACGGATGTTGCCGACGAGCTGCCAGAGGCCGAACACCGCGATCGCGCCGATCACGATCTGCATCGGAAGCCGGTCGGCGAACCACACCACGCCCGCGCCCACGCAGGCCACCGCCAGCCCCGCCCCGAGCCAGACGCCTATGTTCCCGCGCTGCACCTTCGCGGCCCAGCCGTCAAACTCCGCCTTGGTGATGGACCAGGCCGCTTCGGGCCGCGGCGCGTCGCTCGGTTCCTCAGTGTGCTCGCCCATGGGGGCACGATATCAACCGCACGAGCGGCCCTGCGTGGCTCAGAGGGCTTGAACTCCGTCGAGCGCGCAGCGCTCGGGCTCCGCCCTCGACGAGCGCGCAGCGCGAGCGCCGTACCGTCGGAGTCGTCAGCCCAAATGGGTGCCACTACTTCCAGTAGTGCGGAGTCGGATGGCCCCGAGAAACACGCCTGCCGGTACGCACGCGAAACCACCACTAGAAGTGGTGGCACCCGTTTTGACTGTCGACTCGCACGCGCAGCGCCGATAGCGTCTGCCGTCGCTCATTTGATGTCGATCGCCCGCTCGAGGTCGAGCGGATATACGAACGCGCCTGCGGGTGGCACCAGTGCGCCGGTCTCGTCGAAGTTCGGCACGAGGCGTTGCCATGACGAGCCGTGCACCACGATCCAGCAGCGCGCGCGCACGGTGTGGGTGCCGGGCGGCACGCCATCGATCCGGCCGGTGAACACCAGTTTCGACTCGGGAAGCGCTGGGAGCTGCGCGCTCTTGCGCCAGAACTCGTCGAGGTCATGGGCGAAGAGCGACCAGTCGGCGCCCTTCGTCCAGGTCTTTCCGTCGATCGAGACGCCGCCGAACACGAGGCGCACGACCCGATCGATGCCGAAGATGAGCTCGCCGAACTCGGGCTTCACCGTCGCCACGACCGCGTCGCCATCGCGCACCACGCCGAGCTCCGCCTGCGCGACCGTGCGCGCCGCACGCTCGATCGTGGCGGGTGGAACCTTTCCCGCCGCCATCGCCTTCTTCATGAAGTTGTAGTCGAAGATCGGCCGCGGCCCGTCCGGTGCAGAACAGGAGATCAGGACCCCGATCGCGCCGTCGATCTCTGCCTGCGTCATCGTGGAGACGCTCATGTTCTCGAAGTAGCCGTACGGAGGCCGTGTCCACGAGTAGATCGGGTTCTGCACGCTGGCGGGAAGCACCGAGACGATCGACTTGATGAGCGGATTTCCCGCGACGATCAGGAGGAACGGCAGCAGGAAGATCGCGCCCCGCCACCGGCCACCGCGCCGCTCGGTTCGCGAGACCGCGGCCGGCAGCGTGAGGTCCGAGCCGCATTCAGGGCAGCGCGTCGGCTGCTCGCCCGCGCAGAAGTGGCCGCACTTGGTGCAGCGGAGCCTGCCGACCTTCCAGATGGGCCCCGACATCGCGGAGAGCGGGATGAACAGGAAGATCCACCAGCAGCCGCTGAGCATCGGCATCAGCATCTCGCGGCCCAAGAAGTACCAGACGGAGAAGCCGAGCAGGGCGACGATCGCGTACTGCGCGGCGATGCTCGGAAGTCCGGCGCGCAGGCGCTGGAACGGTGTCGCGTCCGGATCGCCGAATGCGAAGAAGTAGCGCTGCAGCAACTTCATGAAGTTTCCGCGCGCACGCGCGACCCCCGTCGCCGGGCGCCCGCGGGCGAGCAGTTCATCGCCGAGCTTCGACGCCTGAACGATGTCCTTGGTCGCCGCCGTTGCCCAGTAGCGCAGGAGGAGCGGCTGCTCGGCGCGCGTGAAGCCGTGCTTGCGGCAGGGGACGGTGTCGACGCGCTCGCGGCACCATGGGCAGACGCAGCCGTGGGACTCCCAGATCTCGGCGTGGAGCGCGTCCCAGGTGCGGACGCCCTTCCGCATCCGAAGGTACTCGAACACCGCGAGGATCAGCAGCACGACCCCGGCGACGACGCAGACGCGCATGACCGTGCCGCGATACGGCATCTCCGTCAGGCCCGGCAGCAGCGGCGCGCACAGGAGCGCCACGCCGAGAAGCGCCGTCGCGCCCGCAACGACCCACGACATGATGTGCAGCTTCTGCGCGCGGGAGCTGAGCCCATCCCACTCCGCCTTGGTGATGCGCCAGGCGGGCGGTGGCTCGTTCGACGGACTTTGCTGCGCTTCATCCATCTCGCATCCTCCGCCACGGCCCGGCCCCCGCGCGTCACCGCGCGGTTTCTTCCCCGCGCGTCGCCGCGCGGTTACCTCCCCGCGCGTCACCGCGCGATCGCCTCCGCGCGCGTCTCGCGCAGCACCGTCACCTTGATCTCGCCGGGGAAGGTCATCTCGGCCTCGACGCGCTTCGCGATGTTCTCCGCGATCTGGAAGGCGAGGGTGTCGTCGGCCTTCTTCGCGTTGAGGATGACGCGGATCTCGCGACCCGCCTGGATCGCGTGCGCCTCGTCGACATGCGGCTGCTCGCGCGCGATCGCCTCGAGCTGCTCGAGGCGCTTGATGTACATCTCCATCGACTCGCGCCGCGCGCCCGGGCGGGCGCCCGAGATCGCGTCGGCCGCCATCACGATCGGCGTGTACGGCGTGGTCGCCGCGATGTCGCCATGGTGGCCGCCGCAGGCGTTGAGCACGGCCTCGCTCTTCTCGCCGTACTTCTTGAGGAACTCCATGCCGATCGCGGGGTGGCCGCCTTCCATCTCGTGGTCCATCGCCTTGCCGATGTCGTGGAGAAGACCGGCGCGCCGCGCGATCGAGCCGTTGAGGCCGAGCTGGTCGGCGATCATCTGCGACAGGAACGCGACCTCGATCGAGTGGCGCAGCACATTCTGGCCGTAGCTCGTGCGGAAGTGCATCTTGCCGAGCGCCTCGATGACCTTCGGGTGCAGCCCGCGGACATCGGCCTCGACCACCGCTTCGTTGCCGGCCTTGACGACCTTCTCCTCGATGTCGCGCTTCGCCTGCTCGACGAGCTCCTCGATGCGCGACGGGTGGATGCGGCCGTCGGCGACGAGCCGCTGCAGCGCCTCGGCCGCGATCGCCTGGCGCACGCGGTCGAAGCACGACACGCTGATGACGCCCGGGGTGTCGTCGACGAGGATGTCGGCGCCGGTCGCCTTCTCGATGGCGCGGATGTTGCGGCCCTCGCGGCCGATGATGCGGCCCTTCATGTCCTCGCTCGTGATCTTGATCGAGCGCACCGTCGACTCGCCGACATTCTCGGCGGCGTAGCGCTGGATCGACATCAGCGTGATCTCGCGCGCCTTGCCCTTGGCGTCGCGCTCGGCCTCGTCGAGGAGCTTCTGGCGGAGCGCCGAGCCGTCGTGCTCGGCCTCGACGCGGACTTCCGCGAGGTAGAGCTCGCGGGCTTCCTCGCGGGACAGCCCCGACACCTTCGACAGGGCGCCGCGGAGCTCGGTGCGGGTGCGCTCGTTCTCCTCGGACGCCCGGCGGAGGTCGTCCTCCTGGCGCTTGAGGTCCGCCTCGCGGGAGTCGATCTTCTGCTCGCGCTGGCCGATCGACTCGAGCTTCTTGTCGAGGGTCTCCTCGCGCTTGGCGGCGCGGGCGAGGCTCTCGTCGAGCTTCGCCTGGGTGGCCTTCGACTCGCGGTCGAGGGCGGCCCGCTTCTCGGACGCCTGCTTCTCAGCGGCCAGTTCGATCTCTCGGGCCTTCTTCTCCGACTCGCTGCGGATGGCGTCGGCGGTGAGGTCCGCCTGCGCCTTGGCATCGGCCAGCATGCGGTCGGCTTCGGCACGGGCCGCCTTCAGGCCGCGGCCGGAGGCGAGGGAGAAGATCACGATGCCGAACACGGCGCCAACGACGGCCCCGATACCGACGGCGGTGATGAGCGCCGCGATGCCGAATTCGCCGGTTGAGTTCTGGAGAAGGATGGTCACGCACGCCTCCTGGCAAAGAAAGACTCACGAGATACCCGCCGGGTGCGTCATGCACCCGCCAAGCGATCGGCGCTCGAGATCATCCAGCAGGCCCGCTTCAGCGCTTTCGTGCACCCCATCCCGCTGCGCTCAGGGCGTGGAGACACGCATGATCTTGGCGGGGAAGATGTTGAAGGGTCGAAACGGTCACGGTGAGGAACTTCCTGGTGTCGCCCAAAGAGGGGGCGACCGTGGTCTGGATCGATCTATCTCAGGCGAGCCCGGCTGGGCAAACCCGAGGGTGCTTGCGCACCTGTGAACGGTCGCGAACGGCTTGGCCTGTTCGACGGGCCGAAATGGTTCGGGGGGCACAGAACGCCACCCGGCCCGCATCCGCGGACATTGGGAAGTATCGGGGTCTGGCGGCTTCTGTCAAGGTACGATTCGGTTCCTCCATGCCCCCGGTCCTGAACTGGCTGTCGAATCTGCTCCCGACCAACCCGATCGCGGTCCGCATCGTGTCGGGCGGCTCGAAGCGGTCCCGGCACCTCCTGCTGCGGTCGGGCTACCTCGCGATCATGATCTCGATCCTGCTGATCGGCCTCCTCGGGGGCGACAGCACCATGAAGCAGCTGGCCATGCGCGGGGCGAGCGCGTTCTCGGTCGTGTCGTTCGGCCAGGTGGCGCTGATCTGCATCCTGACACCGATCTTCATGGCGGGCGCCATCGTGCAGGAGGCGAGCCCGAGGACCTGGGACATCCTGCTCACGACGCCGCTCTCGAACCTGCAGATCGTCCTCGGCAACCTGTTCGGCCGGCTGTTCTTCGTCCTCGCGCTCCTCTTCTCGACCTTCCCGCTCTTCGTGCTCACGCAGCTCTTCGGCGGCGTGCCGGGCGAGTCGATCTTCACGAGCTACGCGATCGCGGCCTCGAGCGCGCTCGTCGTGGCGACCACCGCGGTCACCCTCTCGGTGACCCGCAGCGCCGGCAAGCGCGCGGTCTTCGTCTTCTACGCCGCGGTCGTGATGTACCTCTTCGTCACCTACGCGGCCGACGCCTATCTGCGCACCAAGGTGCCGATCGGCGTCGGCACGCTCACGACGCAGACCACGATCCTCACCGCGTTCAATCCGTTCCTTGCGCTCGAGAGCGCGCTCAACTCGACGACCTATGTGCCGTACACGGCATCGTCGGCGCCGTTCACGCCGCTCGCGCCGCTCTACACGGCGCCCGCCACGAGCTTCTGCGTCATCTCGGTCACCGTGAGCGTCGCGATGATGCTCTGGTCGACGCTGCGCCTGCGCGTCATCGGCACGCGCGGCCCGCGCGTCGTGTGGTGGCGCGCGCTCCTCGGCACGGGCGCGGGCGCGAAGGGCACGCGCGAGTCGAAGCGCGTCGGCGCCAACCCGATCGCGTGGCGCGAGAACATGCTGCGCAGCCAGTCGATCGGCGGCATGTTCGGCCGATGGGCGTTCCTCGCGCTCGGCGCGTGCATGGGCATCGTCCTCTGCGGCGTCCACCACCAGGGCGCCATCTCCTCGGCGGAACTGCGCCTTGCGCTCCTCGGCATCGTGGGCGCGGAGATCGTGGTGATCCTGCTCACCGCGGTCAGCCTCAGCGCCACCGCGGTCAGCCGAGAGCGCGAGGACGGCACCCTCGACATCCTGCTGACGACGCCCATCCAGCCGGGGCCGTATCTCGCGGGCAAGCTGCGCGGCATCGTGCAGTTCCTCATCCCGATGCTGCTCGTCCCGTTCGTCACGCTCGGCGCGGTGTCGATCTATGTGCTCTTCAACGGCTTCGGCGCCGCGCAAGGCGTGACCGTGCAGCAGACGCTCGGCGTCAACGCGGTCGCCGCGCCCGTCGTGCTGCCCGAGGGAGCGCTCCTCGTGCTCTTCGACCTCATCGCGGCGACCAGCTTCGCGATCATGGTCGGACTCCAGTGGTCGCTGCGCACGAAGGGCACGATCGGCTCGGTCATGGCGGCGATCGGCGTGCTCGGCGGCCTCGGCCTCGTCCTCGGCCTCTGCGCCGGCGCGCTCGGCACCAGCGTTCCCTATGTCGGCGCGGCGGCGGCGGCCGCCAGTCCGCTCAACATGCTCTACGCGGCGGTCGATCCGGTGTCGGCGGTGCGCGACAGCATGGAGGACCAGCGCGCCGCGCGCGTGAGCCTCGTGATCGGCACCCTCGTCGCCTGCGTCGCATACGGGGTCGCCTGCTACGCGATGCATTCGGCCATGAAGAAGAACTTCATGATGGTGGTGCGCCGACTTGCGGGCACCAACTGAGCCGACGCTCGTGAGGGCATGACCGGGAAAATTGCGGGAACCGCGGGAATCCGAGCGCGAATGCGCGCGCGGCGAGACGCGTCCGTGGAGGTTGTCATGTACCGTGCCTTGCGTGCCGTTCGCGCGGATCCGTTCGCAAGCCGGCCAACTCCGGAGACCACCATGAGCCTGTTCATCTCGACCGTCGCAGCCACCTGCATCGCCGCCACCTCGTGCACCGCCGCCCCGAGCGCCCTCGCGCCCGCCTCGGATCTTCCGAAGTCGACCGAGGGCGTGTCGCTGACCGTCTACTCGTCGGCCGACCCCGCTGGCTTCAACCCGCAGCAGTTCATCCAGCAGCAGCGGATGAGCGGCATGGACAATGTGTGGGGCGTGCCGGGCTACGGCGTCGTGAAGGTCGTGCGCAAGGTCGCCGTGCCGAAGGGCGTGGGCACGCTTGCGTTCACCGATGTCGCCGCGTGGATCGACCCGACCACCGTGTCGTTCACCGATCTCGACGACCCGTCGACGAGCGTGCTCGAGCAGAACTTCCAGTTCGACCTCGTCAGTCCGACGAAGCTGATGGAGCGCTACATCGGCCGCGAGGTCACCGTGGCGGTGACGATGGGCGACGGCGTGTCGAATGCGACGGGCACGCTGCTGAGCGCGAACCAAGGCCAGCTCGTCATCAAGACGAAGGACGGCGTGCGCATCCTGCCGGCGCACAGCGCGCAGGTGCAGCTCGGCGAACTGCCGGGCGGACTCCTCACGAAGCCGACGCTCCTGTGGAAGCTCTCGAGCGAGAAGGGCGGCGACCACCTCGTGCGCACCACCTACCAGACGAACGGCATGACCTGGCGCGCCGACTACAACATCGTGATCGACGGCGAGGACAAGACCGGCAGCATCTCCGCGTGGGTGACGCTCATGAACCTCTCGGGCGCGTCGTTCCCGAACGCAGAGCTCAAGCTGGTCGCGGGCGATGTGCAGAAGGTCGAGGCGCAGCCGAGGATGCTCGAGCGCGGGCGCCCGCAGGCGATGGCGATGGCCGACTCGGCGGGCTTCCAGGAGAAGGCGTTCGCCGACTTCCATCTCTACACGCTGCCGCGCCGCACCGATGTCGAGCAGAACTCGACGCAGCAGATCGCGCTCTTCCCGACGGTCGACAGCTTCGACCTGAAGCGCGAGCTCGTGTTCAACTTCACCGCGCAGGTCGGCGGTTGGGGCCAGCCGATGACCGAGCGGGACTTCTTCGGCAACACCCAGAAGGGCAAGCCTTCGATCTTCGTCGTCTTCGAGAACAAGGAGGCGAACTCGCTCGGCATGCCGCTGCCGGCCGGCAAGATCCGCTGCTACAAGATGGACGACGCCGACGGCACGCTCGAGTTCATCGGCGAGGACATCATCGGCCACACGCCGCGCAACGAGACGGTGAGGGTGAAGCTCGGCGAGGCGTTCGATGTCGTGGGCGAGCGCACGCGCGTCGACTTCACCGTCGACAACGCCGCGCGGCGCATGACCGAGACCTTCAAGATCGAGATCCGCAACCAGAAGGCCGCAAGCCAGAAGGTGCGCGTCGTCGAGCGGCAGTACCGCTGGACGAACTGGAAGATCACCGCGAACAACCAGCCGTTCACGAAGGTCGACTCGGACAACATCGCGTTCGATGTCGTGGTGAACGCCGAGGGCAAGGCGGAGATCAACTACACCGTCACCTACAACTGGTGAGTGCGTCGCGCGGCTGGCAGGGGGGAGTTTCTCACAGAGACACGGAGAACACAGAGGCCAAGTCTTCCAGTCCGTACGCGCCGTGCATGCATGCAATCGAGGAGAGGCATTGGTTCATTCCGATGCCTCTCCTCGCTTTTCACTTCTGCGGCGTCCCAGTTCTCTCCTCGTTCAGGGCGTGACCTCCAACGATTAGCGCCCGCCTTCCCCTGACCTCCGTGTTCTCCGTGTCTCCGTGAGAAACCCTCCTCCTCCCGCGCACGCTCATGCCATCTTGACGCGACGCTGACGCAGCCGTCACGGGGTCTTCACCGCGCGATCGGAACCTCTCCGCTCCACCCGAGGAGGTATTCGATGCTTCGTCCCGTCGCCCTTTCGTCTCTTCTGCTCGCCTCGACCGCATTGGCCGGCGACCCGTACATCTCGCTGAGCTACATCGCAAGCACGCCGCGCGTGGGCTACGACGTGGCGGGCGCCGAAATCGTCGCGTTCGATCCAGGTTCGAAGCGCGCGTTCGTGGTGAACGGCTTCACCAACGCGATCGATGTGTTCGATCTGTCGAACCCGTCGACGCCTGTCGCCGCGGGCAGCATCTCGCTGCTTCCCTACGGCGGAGGCGTGCAGAGCGTCGCGGTCAAGAACGGCAAGGTCGCATGCGCGGTGTCCGCGATCGACAAGACCAACCCTGGGCTCGTCGTCTTCTTCGATCTCAACCTGAACTTCCTCGCGTCGGTCACGGTCGGCGCGCTGCCCGACATGGTGACCTTCACGCCCGACGGTACGAAGGCGATCACCGCGAACGAAGGCGAGCCCTCGAGCACCTACGCGGTCGACCCCGAAGGCTCGATCAGCATCATCGATGTGACGGGCAAGGCGATCACGCAGGCCGATGTGACGACGCTCGGCTTCAACGGGCTCGCGCCCGGCGTGATCGATCCAGCCATCGTGCCGTTCGGCCCGGGAAGCCCGACGATCGGGCAGGATCTCGAGCCCGAGTATGTCGCGGTCTCGGCCGACTCGACGACCGCGTATGTGTCGATCCAGGAGCACAGCGCGCTTGCGACCGTCGACCTCGTGACGAACGCGATCGTCTCGGTGAAGCCGCTCGGCACCAAGAAGCACTACGCGGGCACCCCCGCGCTCACCACCGCGGTTCTCGGAGGCCTTCCGTCGATCGGCACGACCGCCGCGGGGCAGGACATCCTTCTCGGCGGACTGAGCGGCCTTTGGATCGACTCGGTCAACGCGACGACCGGCGTCGTCACCTTCTGGGCGAACACCGACCGCGGCCCGAATCTCGAGCCCGTCAATGTGGACGGCGACGCCGCGCTCGAGCGTCCGTTCGCGCTCCCCGGTTTCCAGCCGCGCATCGCGACCTTCACCTACGACCCGGCCACCAACGCGATCGCGCTCACCGGGCAGATCCTGCTCCGCAAGCCCGACGGTACGCCGATGACCGGCCTTCCGAACATCCAGGGCGTCGCGCCCGGATTCGCCAACACCGACGAGCAGCCAGTCGACCTCTTCGGAAACTCGATTCCGAACGACCCGCTCGGCGGCGATCTCGAGGGTCTCTGCCGCACGAGCGATGGCTCGATCTGGATGTGCGACGAGTACCGCCCGGCGCTCTACAAGTTCGACGCGACGGGCCTGATGCTGGCGCGCTTCGTGCCCGCCGGCGCCAACGCGTTCGGCGTCACGGTCGGCACCGAGGCGTTCCCCGCGGTGTATGCGCAGCGCCGCGACAACCGCGGGTTCGAGGCGATCGCCGTCTGGCAGGACAAGATCTACTGCTTCGTGCAGAGCCCGCTCGACAATCCCGATGTCGCGAACGACGCGAACTCGAAGGCGTCGCGCAACATCCGCATCGCGAAGTTCGACCCGGCGACCAACAGCGTGACCGCCGAGTACATCTATGTGCTCGAGGGCGGCGCGAGCGACAAGATCGGCGACGCGCATGCGTTCGGCCCGGGCCGGTTCCTCGTGGTCGAGCGCGACAGCGCCGTCGGCAGCGCGTCGCTCAAGAAGATCTTCGAGATCAACCTTGCCGGTGCGACCGACATCTCGACGCTGCCGCCCGCGATCGCGGGCCCCGGAGGCACGCTCGACAAGATGACGCCCGCGCAGCTCGCCGCTGCCGGCATCGTCCCCGTCACGAAGTCGGTGCATGTCGATCTCGCGGCGATCGGCTACGCGAACGGCATCGAGAAGGTCGAAGGGCTTGCGATCCGCGACCCGGGCACGATCTTTGTGCTGAATGACAACGACTTCCGAATGCCGCTCACCTGGAACATCGCGACCGGCACATTCGTGCCGAGCGCGAGCGCCCCCGCGCCGACCCTCGGCATGATCACCTTCTCCGGCAATGGCCTCGACCCGAGCGATCAGGACACCGTGAACCGCATCCAAGGCTGGCCGGTGGAAGGCACCTACCAGCCGGACGGCATCGCATCGTTCTCATCGGGCGGTCAGACCTATCTCATCAGCGCGAACGAAGGCGACTCTCGCGAGTGGGGCAGTTTCGTCGACCTGACGACGGTGGGAAGCACGACCGTGACGCTCGATGCGAATGTGTTCCGCGGCGCCGCGTGGCTGAAAGGCAACGCGCGGCTCGGCCGGCTGCAGGTCCGCAAGGACCTCGGCGACCTCGACGGCGACGGAGACTGGGACCGCATCGTTCCGATCGGCGGCCGCGGCATCACGATCTGGACCGCGGCAGGTACGCGCGTGTGGGACTCGGGCGACTTCTTCGAGCAGCACACCGCGTCGCTCTATCCGTCGAACTTCAACGCAAGCAACACCAACAACACGCGTGACAACCGCAGCCGCGCGAAGGGCCCCGAGCCCGAAGGCGTGGCGGTCGGCACCATCAACGGCAGGCAGTACGCCTTCGCGATCTGCGAGCGCGTCGGCGGCATCTTCGCCTACGCGATCGACAACCCCGCGGCGCCGGTGTTCCAGGGGTACATCAACTCGCGCAACTTCTCGGTGGCGACGGGCCTTGCGGGTTCAGGCGATCTCGGACCCGAGGGCGTGACCTTCGTCTCGTCGGCGGATTCGCCGAACGGCGAGGCGCTGCTGCTCGTCGCACACGAGATCAGCGGCACGCTCGCGATCTACCAGATCGATGCGATCTGCGACGGCGCCGGCGACATCAACGCCGACTGCATCGTCGATGCGAACGACCTCGGAGCGCTGCTCGCTGCATGGGGCCCGTGCGCGGCGCCGTGTGCGGCCGACCTCAATGGCGACGGATCTGTCAGCGCCGACGATCTGGCCATCGTGCTTGCGAACTGGGGCAGTTGAGTCGGATCACCGGAGGCGCGCGTGAGAACGAGGAGAGGCATCGGTTCATTCCGATGCCTCTCCTCGCCTTTCATTTCTGCGGCGTCTCAGTTCCCTCCTCTTTCAGGGCGTGACCTCCAACGATCAGCGCCCGCCTTCCCCTGATCTCCGTGTTCTCCGTGTCTCCGTGAGAAAATCCAACTCTCCCCACGCGCCACAGGCGCACGAGTTACGCAGTGCGCCAAAGGCGCACGAACTACGCAGCGCGCCAGAGGCGCACGAGATCCGCGACCGACAGCGACTCCGGCCGTGCGGTCGGGTCGATGCCGTCGGGCCAGTCGCGGGCGCGGCCGAGGATCGCGCCGAGCTGCTTGCGGCGCTTCGAGAAGAGCGTGTGGACGAACGCGCCGAAT
>JBKCZS010000202.1:0-11589 GCA_046337925.1 bacterium
GTGCCAGGCACTGCACGGCACGTGCCGTGCACGTTTCTGAGGCGCTCGCGGCTGCGGCCGCTCGCTCTGGTGCTGGCGGGCCGGCGCGCGACTCGGCGCGGCTGGGGCCGCTCGGACATGGTGCCTGGCACGTGCCAGGCAGTGCCAGGCACTGCACGGCACGTGCCGTGCACCGGTGCGGGGTCACGCGCGGTTGCGGTGGAGCGACGGGTCGACCGCCGCGGCCATCGCGGATTCGTCGAGGCTGCCGCCGAGGAACGCGTTCATCGCGCGCGCCTGCGCTCCCGGGTCGCGGATCAGGTCGGCGTGCTTGACGGCGAGCACCGTGAAGTTCGGCCGCGCAGCGAGCCACGCCTGCACCTGCTTCAGCTGCGCCTCGTAGACGGCCATCAGCCGCTCCGGCGCGAGCGCGCCGCCCGCCTTCGCGTTGCGCGCGAGCATGGTCGTCTGGCTCTTCACGACCTCCCGCAGGTCGCGGTCGAGGAACACCACCCGGTACGGGCGGTCGTCGGGCAGCTCCGTGACGAGCATGTGAATCACCTTCACCACCTTGCCGCGCGCGTCGTCGAGCCACGCCTTGTCGGTCTTCAGCTGCTTCACGCGCTCGAACTCGAAGTAGCCGCGCGGATTGTCGGCGTCCGCCGCACGCAGGCCGTCGGTCATGGGCGGGATGCCGCCCGCCACGATCATCTGCATCGCCATGCTCGTGCCCGAGCGGGGGAGTCCGGAGACGACGGTGGTGAACTCGTGCATGCCGACCGTCTATCGGCAGGAGTCGGGTAGTCTCTGCGGCGATGTCCCCCGAAACCACGGTCCGCACGCTCGAAGTTCCCATCGACTCGCTCGAGGCCGCGCGCCTCGCGGCGCCCCTCGCCACGCGCCTCGAGCTCTGCCACGATCTCGCGAGCGAAGGCTGGACGCCCAAGGAAGACCTGATCCGCCGCGCCCGAGAAACGGTCGAGGGCACCTCCTGCACCCTTGTGGCGATGATCCGCCCCGAGTTCTCCGGCTGCCGCCGCGAACTCGATGTCGCGGCCTTCGCGACGACGCCTCGCCTCCTCGACCTTGCGAAGCGCGAGATCGAGATGAGCGCCCGCGCCGGCGCCCATTCGGTCGGATTCTCGTTGCTCACCCCCGACGGCTTCGTCGACATGGACGCGAACGCGGCGCTCATCGACTTCGCGCGCGGCCTCGGCCTCGTCGTCGCGTTCCTGCGCACCTTCGACCTCCTCGTCGATCGCGAGCGCGGCATGCGCGACCTCTCCGCGCTCGGCTTCACGCGCTTCATCACCGCAGGCGTGCTCGGGTGGGACGCGTCGGTCGCCACGCTCGACGCGCGCATCGAGGTCGTGCGCCGCGATGTCGCGAACGCCGCGCGCGAGGCTGCGCGCCTCGGCCGCGCACCGATCGAAGTGATTCCCGGCGGCGGCGTACGCGCTTCGAACGCGCGTGCGTGGCTCGCGCTTTCGCCGCACCTGCACGCCTCGTGCCGCCGCGACGGCGTGTTCAGCCGCGAGGAACTCGGGCTTCTGACGGCGGAAATGAAGCGGGCCTGACCGCCGCCGCGCGCCTCACTCGAACCGCAGGTGCTTCACGCTCTGCCCCGAATCGCGCAGGTCGCGCAGCGCGTCGATCCCGAGCTCGAGGTGCAGCGAGACGAAGTTCGCGGTCACGGTGCGGTCGCTCTCGGCGCTCTTCACGCCTTCGGGCGTCATGGGGTTGTCGGACACCAGGAGCAGCGCGCCCTTCGAGATCCCGTTCGCGAAGCCGACGAGGAAGATCGTCGCCGTCTCCATGTCGATCGCGACCGCGCGGATCTTCCGAAGGTAGTCCTTCACGCTCTCGTCGTGCTCCCACACGCGGCGGTTCGTGGTGAACACCGTGCCCGTGTAGTAGTCGCGGCCATGCTTGATGATCGCCTCGCTCACCGCGCGCTGCAGCCGGAACGACGGCAGCGCAGGCACCTCGGGCGGCATGTACTCGTTGCTCGTTCCCTCGCCGCGGATCGCCGCGATCGGCAGCACGAAGTCGCCGATCTTCGTCTTCTTGAGCCCGCCGCACTTCCCGAGAAACAGCACCGCCTTCGGCGCGACCGCCGACAGGAGGTCCATCGTCGTCGCCGCCATCGCGCTGCCCATGCCGAACGACAGGATCGTCATGTTCTCGGCGGTCGCCGACAGCATCGGCCGGTCGCGTCCGACGACGGGGACGCCGAAGCGCTCCGCGAACATCTCGACATAGTTCGAGAAGTTGACGAGCAGCACATACTGGCCGAATTCCTCGAGCCTGCGGCCCGTGTAGCGGGGGAGCCAGTCGCGGACGATCTCCTCTTTGGTCTTCATGCGGACAGCGTATCCGCGCCCGACGGGAGGGCGGCCGATCGTCTATCCTGCTCGCCTTCCGATTCGGACCCTGAACGAGCAATCAAGAAGACCAAGCAGCGAGGAACCATGTCCAAGGCCATCATCAAGACCGAGAAGGGCGACATGCATGTCGAGTTCTACGACGCCGACGCCCCGGGTACCGTCAAGAACTTCCGCGACCTCGCCGCCAAGGGCTTTTACAATGGCCTGAAGTTCCACCGCGTGATCCCGAACTTCGTGATCCAGGGCGGTTGCCCGCAGGGCACCGGAACCGGCGGCCCGGGCTACAAGATCAAGTGCGAGACCTCGGGCGGCAACCAGCGCCACGACCGCGGCGTCCTCTCGATGGCGCATGCGGGCAAGGACACGGGCGGCTCCCAGTTCTTCATCTGCCACGGCCGCGAGAACACCGCGCACCTCGACCGCATGCACACCTGCTTCGGCAAGGTCGTGAAGGGTCTCGAGGTCATCGACCAGATCAAGGCCGGCGACAAGATCCTCACGGTCGAGCTCGCCGACTGATTCCTGCGACACGGAGGCACGATGGTTGCGATCACGATGAGGTACGAAGGCGGGCTCCGCTGCACCGCGGAGCACGGTCCCTCGAAGTCGTCCATCACCACCGACGCGCCCGTCGACAACCACGGCAAGGGCGAGGCCTTCTCGCCGACCGATCTCGTCGGTGCGGCGCTTGGCACCTGCATGATGACGATCATCGGGATCGTGGCCGAGCGCCACGGCCTCGATGTCCGCGGCATGACGGCGCGCACCGAGAAGGTCATGACCTCCGAAGGCCCGCGCCGCATCAGGAGCCTGCGCACGGTGCTGACGCTCCCGTTGCCGGCCGACCATCCGCAGCGTGCGCTCCTTGAGAACGCCGCGCACACCTGCCCCGTGCACAAGAGCCTCCATCCCGACATCGACGCTGCCATCGAGTTCGTCTGGAAGGCATGACAAGGCTGTCCCGCCGCCCGCCGGCGGCATGAAAAGGCTGTCCCGCCGCCCGCCGGCGGCATGAAAAGGCTGTCCCGCCGCCCGCCGGCGGCATGACCGCGTCCCCGCGCTGCTCGCGCCGTCCATCTGTACGGCCTGCGCGGTGTCGCACGCCGGCGTGGCTTGGGCGTGCGCAGCCAGCCCCCGATCGGGTCAAACTTCGACCTCCGCGCTTTTCGCGCGGTCGGTTGGATCGCACCTTGTGCGGGTCCGCCTGAGTCCCACATGAACAAGCCTGAACCCTCCGAGCAAACTCCCATGCCGCAGAACAAGCCCACCCGATTCGACTTCGCGAAACCGAGCGGACATGTCACCCGAGCCATCGTCATCCGTGGCAAGGGGCGCTTTGCGATCGTCCGCCCCGATCCCGCACCGTCGGCGATCATCTCGAAGCGGGAACTCGAGAACATCCAGGATGCGCCGCGACGCCGCCTCGGCGGACTCCCGATCGACGGGAAGGCGACCGAGGAGTTCGAGGCCGGCATGCAGTTCACCAAGGACCGCGCCGCCTGATCCGACTGCCCACGACGGAACCAATCGGCGCAGCTGGTTCCGCAATCCCACGCGCCGCGACGCGCCCCGCTTGGACGATCCGAGCGGGGCGCGCTGCGTTTTGTGTCGTTTGTGCGGGTCGTGCATGCCCGGCCCGGCCTGCGGTGCGCCTTCGGCGCGCGTGCGCGACGGCGCCTTCGCAGGCGGCGACGCCACGCATGTGAAGCGCGTCGGCTCCATCCGACAAATGGGGTACATGCTCTCTCATCGTGCCCGCGGCAAGCGACGATGAAAGAGATGGATGGATGGCAGCACCGAGAGGTGCACGGCGAGAGGCGTACGCCGCAAGTCCGACGCACGCCAGAGCCCTCGCCGAGGAGGGCAATATGGAAGCCCATGTCATCGACATCGAGGATGAAGAGGGGATGAAGCTGCTGGTCGACGGCGGCGCGCTCTCGGTCTGGGAACTGCTGCGGCGCTTCGGCGATCCGATGGCCGCAGCCGCGATCGAGCGGGTCGTGCGTTTCCCGCTCGCGGAAGTGGAGCGAGCGCTCGAGGTCCTCATCGAGCACGGGATCGTGCAGAGGCATCCCGCGCGGGGACGCCGGCGCGTCGCCGCGTACTCGAGCCTGCGGCCGATGCTCGTCGTCCAGTACCGCGCCGACGATCCCGACGACCGTCATCGGCTCGAGCATTGGCTGCCGCGCCTCGAGTTCGCGATCGCGCAGGCCGCGATCCGGCTGCAGGTCGTCGGCGACGGCACGGCGGTTGGGGAAGACCCCGCGATGCTGCGGCGATCGGTGCGCCTCTCGACGCATCTCGGCCAGCAGGACGCCGAGGAACTGCGCTCACGCGTGGACGACCTCGTCGCCTTCATGCGGCTGCTCGAGTCGAAGTACGCAGGGGCCGACGCGCTCGACACATTCCTGTGTAACTACCGCGTCGATCTCGAGGTCCAGCCGCTTGCGAAGCCGACGCCCGCATCCGCGCTCGTCACCATCCGGCCGGCCTCCGAGGATTGGAGCGCCGTCACCGAGGAGACGAACGAGGAGGCCGGCAACCTGTCGCCGCGCGAACGCGAGGTGGCGGTCGGCATCGTGAACGGGCGTTCGCGCGCGGACATCGCGGTGCGCCTCGGCATCACCGCAAGCACGGTGGCGACGCTCACGAAGCGGCTCTACCGCAAGCTCGGCGTCCACAGCAAGTCGCAGCTGACCAAGCGCCTCGTCGGGCGGCACGAGACGGTGTGAGTCACTGTCCGTTCCAGGCGCTCAGCAGGATCGCGAGGTCCTGCGGGCCCACGACGCCGTCGCCGTTGAGGTCGCCTGTGCCCGAGCCGCCCCACGCGGCGAGCAGCGCCGCGAGATCCTGCGCGTTGACGGCGCCGTCGCAGTTGAGGTCGCTCGGCGCGCATGGCTGCGTGTAGTAGGCGCGGAAGTTCGTTCCGCTGCCGGCGACGAGCAGCGTTCCGTCGCCCGCGAGCACGGGGCCGCCCTGATTCAGGTTCGGTACCGAGAGCGTCCAGCGCGCGGTGAGGTCGGGGTTGAACGAATAGATGGTGCCGGGGAAGCCGCCGTTGCCGTAGAAGATGCGGCCGACGGAGTCGACCGCCACATGCGACTGCGTGATCGAGGCCGCGACGCTCGTGGCCGTCTGATGACGCAGCGCGCCGGTCAGCTGGTCGCGCACCTCGAGCCTGCCCTGGAAGTTGAGCATCACGACGCCGCCATCGGGCGTGATGCCGTGCTGGCTGCCGGCGCCCGCCATCGCCGGAGAGGTCCACAGCTGCTGGAAGCCCTTGCCGGTGTCGCGGAAGGCGTAGAGGAAGTCGACCGTCTGGTTGCTCTGCGTGCGCGGGTAGTACACGAGTCCGCCCGGCGCGCAGAACGGCGTGTTCTGCGAGAGGAACCCCGGCATGGTCGCGCTCGAGTAGAGCTTCGCGCCCGTGTTGATGTCGACCCGCGTGAGCTTCTGCCCGCCCGGCGCGACCTCATCGATGTAGACCGAGTCGCCGCTGCGCGCAGGCCCGCAGTCGCCGCTCACGCTGCAGCTGCGCACCGTGTTCCAGAGCGTGGTGCCGGTCAGCGCGTCGACGCGTCGGATGTAGAGGTGGGTCGCGAAGATGGGGTCGCCATCGTCGGCGAACACGACGCCGTCGTACGCGCCGGTCGCGATCTCGTCGGTCGACACCCAGAGCACCGCGCCGGTCGCGGCATCGAGGCAGTAGACGGGCGCGCTTGCGGACGAGCCGTTGCCACCGCGGCCGACGAACACGCGTCCGTTCTTCGCGCCGTACACCACGGTCGTCCAGTCGCCGGCCTGGAACGGGCAGTCGAAGGTCCAGAGGATCTGGCCGGTCGAGACGCGCATCGCGTAGACCGGCGAATCGCCGGGGCCCTGCACGGGGTTCTGCGCCTGCAGCTGCCGCACCGTGAACAGGCGGTCGCCTTCGACGATCGGCGTCCAGCTGATGAGGCTCGTCGGCGCGCCGCTCCACCGCTGGGAGAGGGCCGTCGGGCCTTGCGCGGACACGAGGCCGTTCCGGCCGGGGCCGCCGCCGAGGTTCGACCAATCCGCCGAGGCGGCGGTGGCCGCGAACGCGCCCGCGAGCAGGAAACCGATCACCGTCAGCGGCGATGCTGCGCTGGAACGAATGGGGGACTTCATGACGCCATTCTGCCCTCGGTTTACGGATCCGCAAGGCGGACGGCGGGATCGGTGCGTTACGGACCGCAAGGACCCCAGTTGCCGATCAGCACCGCGAGGTCCCGAGCGCCGACGGTGCCGTCGCGGTCGAGGTCGCTCGCGCCGCCGAGCCCCCAGGCCGCCAGCAGCAGCTTCAGGTCGCTGCCGCCGACCGAGCCGTCCGCGTCGATGTCGCCGGCGCAGGCGAGCACGCCGTCGCAATCCGGGTAGAGCGCGACCGTATCGGTCGCAACGAGTCCGGACGAGTCGGTGACCGTCAGCGTGACCTCGTACCAGAAGGTCGCATTCGGCACGCATCCGATCGGGGAGATCACCGTCTCGGCGAGGCATGCCGCCACCGGCGGCTCGGGATGGTCGTGCGTGTCGTGATGAAGCACCGTGACCCACGAACATGAAACGCCTGCCGCGCCATCGACCTCGTCGACGATCTCCGCGCGCAGCACGAAGGTGGTCGGCGCGTCCATCGGGTAGAGCTGTCCGTCCTCGATCGACACGATCTGCGCAGTCGGAGGAGCGTCGTTCACGCCGATCTGGATCGACTTCGTCGCGCTGGCACCGCCGGGGTCGCGCACCGTGACGGTCGCGGTCCGACCTTGCGGCGACTTCGCGCCGTAGACATGGCTGACGATGGGGCCCGCGCTCGAGGTCGTGCCGTCGCCGAAGTTCCATTCGTATGAGAGCGGCGCGCCTTCGGGGTCGGTGCTTCCCGATGCGTCGAACTGCACCGTCAGGGGTGCGGGGCCGAATGTGGGCGTCGCGACAAGCGACACCACCGGCGACTGCGAGCCGCCCGGCAGGTAGCGGTACCGCGAGATGTGGTCCCAGCGCGCCACATACAGGCACTCGTTCACGGGGTCCGCGAAGACGCCGACGGTGTTGGAGAGGCCACCGTCGAAGACGCTGATGCCCGTGATGCGGTATCCGCATCGGCACGCGTCGCCGCCGCCGCCGCACTCGTTCTTCTTCTCGACCTCCGCGACCCGCAGCCAGTTGCCCACGAAGTCGGAGAACATGATCTTGCCGCGCCATGCTTCGGGCCACGACGGGAAGTCGAGCATCGGGCCGCCGAGCGCGCAGTAGCCGTTGAACTCGGTGCCCGTGGCGCCACCCGGGGAACCGACAGGGAGCACGATCGCACTGCCTGCGTCGGAGAATCCCGGCGTCCGCGACTTCGCCGGCGCATGCCGCCAGTCGATCGCGGGGCGGTGATGCGTGAAGGTGGCGATGGTGTCGGGAACATCCGGGCTATCGAGTCCCTCGATCCACATCGCATCGATGTTGGGTCCGTCCGAGACGCTGGGTCGGATGCGGATCGTGCGCTGCCCCGCGGCGAGGTTGACGGCGGCCGCGGTCGTCACGCGCCAATCGAACGCGGCGCCGGTCGGCTCGAAGACGAGGTTCGACTCGACGACCTGTCCATCGACGATCAGTGTCTGCGGCAGGGGCGAGCCGGTGGGATTCGAGTAGCGGAACGAGACGGGATACGCGCCGGCGGTCGGCACCGCGACGGTCCACTCGATCCAGGTGTTGGTGCCCGTGCGGAGGTCGCGGAAGCCTTCGCCCGTGAATCCTTGCGCATTCGTGTACACGGGCGAATTCGCCGCGGCGGCCGCTTCGGCTTGGCGGACGGCGCAGCCCCGCACGAACCGGGCGGGCGACTGCGAGTCCTGACGGAGGAGGTCGCGGAAGGGGAGCGGCGCGCAACCTGCGCTGGTCGCGTCGGGGTTCGCCAAGGCCGAGGCCGAATACCCGGGCTGGTACTCGAGGCCCTCGAAGATGGGCCATCCGAGGTTGAGGCCCGGCTTCGAGATCACGGAGAGTTCCTCGTTCGTCACCCATCCGACATCGCCGACGAGCAGCGTGCCCGGATTGGCGGCCGCCGGATCATGGTCGCCGGTGCCGGGCACGATCGTCATGCGGAACGGATTGCGCAGTCCGAGCGCAAACGCGCGGCTCTTCGCGGAGCGCGGATTCGCCGGATCGAACCACGGGTTGCTTGCAATGCCGTTCCCGGTGGCGGGGTCGATGCGGAGGATCTTGCCGCAGTGAGAATCGACGAGCTGCGACCGGTACGAGCCGACATTCTCGCGCTGCGTGATGATGCCGTCCGCGAGCGCCTGGTCGATGTAGCCGTCCCAGACCTGTCCGCCGAGATCGACCTCGAGATAGCTCGCCGAGTCGCCGGTCGAGACGAGCAGGGTCCCGTCCTGGCCGAACACGAGGTTTCCGAGCGAGTGCGACTGGTGCAGGATCGGGATGCCCGTCGACATCGACTCGCCGATCAGCACGAGGCGCGAGGAGGGGATCGCGGTCGCGAAGTTGGTCGCGGAGTCGAGCGTGTAGCGCGTCACGCGGCCGATCGAGGCCGCGAAGTACTCGTCGGCGTTGGGGTCGTACTGCGCGGTCCCCGCGAAGCGCAGGTGGTGGCGGTCGACGATGTAGAGGAGATAGATGTACGGCGACGCGGGGAAGTTCGGATCGACCGCGAAGCCGAGCAGTCCGAAGTCGCGCCACGCGCCGACCTCTGGCCGGATGTCGAGGACGGGGTTCGGCAGTTTGACGCCGTCGGCACTCATCATCCAGACGCGGCCGCCTCGCTCCCAGGCCATCAGTCGGCCGTCAGGAAGGTTCGTGACCCCGACGACTTCCGAGAACCCGCCGCCGATGCTGTCGACCACGAAGCCGGTTGGCGGCGCTGCAGCGACGCTCGCGGAGGTCGAGAGCGTTCCCGCCACCAAGGAGAGCGCGGAAAACACGGTTGCTGCGGCGCGGAGGGCGGGGTGTGTCATGCACGCAGACTACAGGCAAGGGTCTGCCGCACCAAGACCCTGATCCGAGTCACTGCGGGTCGCACGCGGGCGCGGACCAAGGGAATTCGGCACGCTTTCGACGGAGTTGGGGAAGGCGCGTCGGGGCTCGGGCGTCCCGTGCCGTCCACGCCCGCACCGGGCGCCCGTCGGGGTCGCCGGATGCTGCAATCCCAGAGCCTGAATTCGTAACATGGGCACCCTTCCATTGGAGCTAGACATGCCCCCGATCCTCCGAATCGCCCGTTCGCTCTTCCCCGCTCGAATCGCCCATCCGTGCGTCGCGACCGTCGTCGCGAGCGCCTCGTTGTCCGCCGTGGTCGCGTCTTCGGCGGCGGACTCCTCTCTGACCGAGCCCCCCGCGGTCATCTCCCGCGAGGTCCTCTTCGGCAACCCCGAGCGGCTATCCGCGCGGGTCAGCCCCGATGGATCGCGCATCGCCTTCATCGCGCCCTCCGAGGGCGTCCTGAATGTCTGGGTCGCGCCCGTCGGCGACCTTGCGGCGGCGAAGCCGATCACCAAGGACACGGGGCGCGGCATCCGCATGTTCGGCTGGTTGCCGAGCGGCACCCACATCCTCTACATGCAGGACAAGAACGGCGACGAGAACTTCCGCGTCTACTCGGTCGACATCGCGTCGGGCAGCACCATCGACCTCTCGCCCTTCGACGGCGCCCGCGCGCAGATCGCGCATGTGAGCCGCGACTTCCCCGACTCGGTCGCGATCGCGGTCAACAACCGCGACCCGCAGTTCTTCGATGTCCATCTCGTCAACGCCATGACGGGCGAGCGCAAGCTCGTCTTCGAGAACACGCGCTTCGCGAACACGGTCCTCGACGACCGCATGAAGGTCCGCGTCGTCGGAGAGCCGCAGCCCGACGGATCGACCGTCTACTCCGCGGTCGACGAGAGCGCGGAGGGCGTGGCGTTCCGCCCGCTTCTCACCGTGCCCTTCGAGGACGCGATGACGACCGCGATCAGCTCGATCGAGCGCGCCGGCAAGCGCGCGTTCCTGATTGATTCGCGCAACCGGAATCTCTCGATGCTCGCCGCGATCGACCTGGCGACGGGAACCGTCGAGCCGATCTTCGAGACGAAGAAGGCCGATGTGTCCGATGCGCTCGTGAGCCCGATCGACAGCACGGTCGAGGCCGTGTCGAGCGAGTACCTGCGCTCGGAGTGGACCGTGCTTTCGCCGAAGGTCGAGAAGGACTTCGCGTACCTCCGCACGCTCGACCCGGGCGACCTCAGCGTCACCTCGCGTTCGCTCGACGACACCAAGTGGACCGTCTCGTTCTCGCACGACGACGGGCCGAGCGTCTCCTACCTGTACGACCGCGCCGCCGGCAAGGCGACCAAGCTGTTCACCTCGAACTCGAAGCTCGAAGGGCTCGAGCTGTCCGCGATGCACCCCGTCGAGATCAAGTCGCGCGACGGACTGGTGCTTCCGTCCTACCTCTCGCTTCCGACCTGGTCCGATTCCGACCGCGACGGTCGCCCTGAGAATGCGCTGCCGACGGTCCTCCTCGTGCACGGCGGCCCGTGGGGACGCGACTCGTGGGGCTACGACTCGACCCATCAGTGGCTCGCGAACCGTGGGTACGCGGTGCTGTCGGTCAACTTCCGCGGCTCCACCGGCTTCGGCAAGGACTTCGTGAACAAGGGCGACGGCCAGTGGGCCGACGCGATGCACGACGATCTCGTCGACGCGGTCGAGTGGGCCGTGGCGAACGGCGTCGCGCAGCGCGACAAGGTCGCCATCATGGGCGGCAGCTACGGTGGCTACGCCGCGCTCGCGGGCGTCACCTTCACGCCGGATCTCTTCGCGGCGAGCGTCGCGATCGTCGGTCCGTCGAACCTCATCACGCTGCTCGATTCGATCCCGTCGTACTGGGCGCCGATGACCGAGATGTTCGCGAAGCGCGTGGCCGACAAGCGCACGCCCGAGGGGCGCCGCAAGCTGCGCGACATGTCGCCGCTCACGCATGTCGACGAGATCAAGAAGCCGCTTCTCGTCGGCCAGGGCGCGACCGACCCGCGCGTGAAGCGCCAGGAAAGCGACCAGATCGTGCAGGCGATGCAGAAGAAGAAGCTCCCCGTCACCTACATCCTCTTCCCCGACGAGGGCCACGGGTTCGCGAAGCCGGAGAACAACATCGCCTTCAACGCGGTGACCGAGGCGTTCCTCGCCAAGCATCTCGGCGGACGATTCGAACCGATCGGCGAGG
>JBKCZS010000203.1:0-6065 GCA_046337925.1 bacterium
CTCCTGCTGCTTGACGGCCACAACACCGTCGCGACCGTCACGCGCGCGCAACCGTAGCGGCGCGAAGACGAGTCGGGGGGGCCGCCCGGCCCCGCAGGGACACGCCCCGGCACGGCCCGGCCGGGGCCCGCCGGGGCCCCCCCCCTCCGGGCCCGGGCCGGCCCCGCCCGCGCCGGCGCCGCCCCCCGACTCGTCTTCGCGCCGCTACGGTTGCGCGCGCGTGAAGGTCGCGACGGTGTTGTGGCCGTCGAGCAGCAGCAGCGTGTCGCCCGACAGGGATGCGTCGTCGATCGCATGGAAGATGCCGAGATACGCGCGCTCGAGTTCCATGCGCTCCGGCGGACCCGCCATGCGCGTCGCCATCATCGGCCCGAACGCGAGCCCGGCACCGACGGCGTTCGCCGTGCCGCCAAATCGGTTGACTCCGCCGAATCCGGCGATCTTCACCACGCCCGACTCGTCTGCCGCACCGAACTCGAGGGTCGGGGGAGAGCCCTCGGGCATCTCGATTCCCTCGATGCGTGTGCAGGTCCAGGTGGTGCCGGCGAGGTCTTCGAGCCGCACCGAGATCGGAGCGGGGGTCGAGAATGTCGCGGTCCACTCCGCGCGCGTCATCTTCGACTTGAGCGCGAAGCGGTGGCGGATCATCGCCGCTTCGTACGCCGCCGCCTCGGTGCGCAGGCGCTCGACGAGGGCGCGGTACTCGGCGTCGGTGCTCGACGCGCGCTTGCCGAGCGCGATCCAGTCGTCGAGGATCTCACGACGGGACTCGGCATAGGCCTTGGTCGCGTCCTTCGCCTCGTCGGTGATCGCGAGGAGTTCCTTGCGCCGCGCGCGGTCCTCGACGGTCTCGCCGATGCGCGCCTCGACGCGGTCGAAGATGGCCGTCAGCGACGAGTCGCCTGAGCCGAAGAAGAGGATTGCAAGCAGGGCAAAGATCATCGGACTGCCTCCTTCTCGCCGCGAGGAGCGGTGTTACCTGTATCTGGATGCGAGGCAAGATCGGCGGCGGCCTCGAGCGCGAGAGCTCGGAACTTGCCGAGATTCTCCCACTCCGGCGCAGTCAGGATGTTCTTCGCCCGCGACTGGATCTCGAGCAGGCGCTCCTGGCGGGCGCGGGTCGATTCGCGCGCCTTCGCGAGCGCCGCCATGAACTCCGCCTCCGTGCTGTCGTAGTTCGCGTTCAGCGCCATGATTCGCGCCTCGGTTTCACTGCGCGAAGCGCCCGCCTCGTCGAGGAGTTTCTCGAATTCATCGGTGAGGGATAGGAGTTCGGCACGCCGAGTTGGATCGGCGACCCGAGCCTGTATCTCGCGCCGAAGGTCGGTGAACGCGTTCGCCGCGACCTCGCGCGGGGATCGATCGGGCGACGCGCAGCCCGCGATCGTGGCGGTCGCGAGCCCGAGGCCGAGCCCGAGGAGAAGCGTGGAGAGCCGGATGGGTCGGTGCATTGGCATGGCGTGGTGCCTGTCTGGTGGGCCGGAGCGCTTCCTGCGAAGCAGTTCGCCGCACAGGCGCAAGGGTGCCACGCACGGAGGCCGACGAGTCTAATCGACCGACTGGTGCACGGCACGTGCCAGTCAGTGCCAGGCACTGCACGGCACGTGCCGTGCACCAAAATTGTGCCCCAGGATTGACTGGCCGAGCGGCCGCTCTTCGGGGAGGCGGCGGCTCGCTACTGGCGCTTCTTCGGACGGCGTTCTTGCTTGATCGCGATCGGCACATGCCCGACCTCGAGGCCCGCGGGCGGCGTCACGATCAGCGCCGGATCAAGCGACGCGAGCGAACCGGTCGTCGGCGGCGCGATGTACTCGCGGTCCCTCGACCAGTTGCGATGGATCAACTCCACGCGGCGCTGCGCTTCCTCGCGTTCTGCGTCGGTCAGCCCAGCCATCATCATCGCGGGCTGGTCTGCGAAGCGGTACCAGCAGTAGACGACCGTGCTGCCGTCGCCGAGGGTGGTTTCGAACGGTCCGGCGACGGGGCCGGGCTTCTTGAAGGGACTGTCGGGCGCGTCGGGCGTGACATACGCGCCTTCGCCCTTCTCGCGGGGCGACTGCAGGCGCGCGCTCCCGAGCCCCGTCCCGGGCGGAAGCTCGCGTGCGGCGATCGCCGTCCACCGTGGCGACTTCCCCTCGCGGGCATCGAGCCGGTAGTACTCGGGCAACTGGACGCGCGCACCGGGCGCGTCGTCGACGCGCTTCACGACCTCGGCGTTCCAGGTGTAGCCGTAGGTGGTCGGGTCATGCGCGGTCGGCGTGCCGAACTTCTTCCAGTCGAGATCGGGGCGGTCGTCGCGCTCGGTCCCATCTGCGAAGAGCCGCCAGGTCGAGCCGCCGCCCGACCTGAACTGCTGCACGAACGCACCGCGCGCGTCGAACGAGCCGCTTGGCGTCGGACCGCCCGCAAACCATGCGCGCACGGAATCCGTCAGCGCGGCCGCGGAGTACGAGGTGAGGCGATGCAGAACGACTGTGCGGCCATCGGCGTCCGATGGGAAAGTCGTGGTGGCCACGCGCGCGAAGGTGCTGCCGTCCGGCATGGGTGACGCGATCGCCGCCGGGATCCACTGCGTCTCCATCTGGAACGCCTTGTTCGGATCCGATGCGCGCGTGTCGAGGAGCTTTCCCGCGAGCTCGGGTCGCTCCGCGATGTTCTCCGCCCAGAAGTTCGGCGTGAAGAAGCAGAGCGGGCCCTTGAAGTTCTCCGTATTGAGGAAGAGCGTCCAGCACTGGTCGCCCTTCGGAATCGCTCGATCGGCGGACGCGGGTGTCGCGGGCACGAGCGGCAGCGGCAGGTAGCCGTAGCCGAACAGTTCGCCGCAGGTGCCCTGCGCGAGGTTGAGCCCATCGGGCGGCCAGACCACCCACGGGCTCAGCTGCGCGATTGCATACTTGCCGAGCGGCTTGTTCCAGTCGCGGCCCTTGCCCGCACCAGGGCCGTTCGCCCACGCGATGAAGTCGGGCGCGACGCCGCCCATGATGAACTTCGGCGTCGTGGTCGCAAAGCGCGTGTCGCGCCACCAGCCGAGGCCGCCCTCGATGTCTGAGTACATGTCCTTCGGCTTATCGTTCGGGTCGTGCTTGCCGTCGGCGCCGCGAGCGAACTGCGCGAACATCCAGGTGCCGAAGAGGCCCGACTGAAAGCGCGAGCCCGGGTAGCGCTCGAGGAGAGGCCACGCGGCCGCGTAGAGCGAGAAGCCCGCGTTGAACTCCTCGGGCACGCGCTCGACGGGCACGAGCATGTAGCCCGACATCTCGGCCGGCGTCGGTGCCGCGGGCGCGGGCGTCGGCGAGGTCGGCACGAACGCGGGCGCGCCCTTCACGACGAGTGCGCGCATCGCCTTGCCGAGCGCGTCGCCGACGAGGAAGTAGGTCTCGGCGTTGCCGAACTCGTGGTGGCCGTGACCAGGGTTCGGAGAATCCTCGGGATCGCGCACGAACGCCGCGGTCGGGGCAAAGGTGACGCGCGTGACGCCGTCGGCCGACTTGAGTTCTGGGCGCGCGGCGGCCTTGCGCTGCGCTTCGCGGAGCGTCTTCCACTCACCGGGGGCGTCGACCCACGGACCGGTGATCTCGCCGATCACGACGGGGAGATCCGCTGCGCCAAACTCCCTGCGCACATCGAGGATGAGGTTGACGAGATTCTGCTCGTACTGCGGCACCGCGACCTCGGGATCGCAGCCGTCGTTCCATCCGTGGTACCAGACGAAGCCGGCGAACTCGGGCGTCTTGCCGCGGAGCGCGGGGAAGTCGTCGATGCTCGCGATGGCCGCGCGGACATTCTCGATCATGAGCGTGTAGTACGGCCCGGTCTCGCCGCCCGAGGAGGGCGGGCGGAAGTCCTTGTAGAGGCTCTTGCCGCCCCACGCGGTCTTGATGAGAAGGACGGGCTCCTCGATCGCATCGCCGAGCACGAATCCGAGCTCGAGCTCGGGGCCGAAGTGGTTCTTGCCGCCGTGCGGCGTGAAGCCCATGCCGAGGGGACCCGCCTTGAGCGGCTTGCGCTCAGGCTTGTAGCTGACGAAGACATCGTCGCGCGTACGCCACGAACCATCGGTGTTGCGGAGGTGCGCGACGAGGGCTGCCGTTTCGGGCCGCGCGGCGACCCACGCGAGCGTGCCGCGGCCGTCGTTGTAGTCCTTGCCCGCGAGGTCGACGACCGCTTGGCCCTCCATGTTGGATTGGCCTGCGAGGATGAAGACCTTGACGGACTGACCCGTTGAGCGCGCAGGCTCTGACTGGGCGACGGCGTTGACGCTGCCGAGGAGGACGACCAGCCATGCGAGGCACGATGCGAGGGCGGAGTGGGTCATTGCCCGCATCGTACGGGGTCCTTGGTCGGCCCCCGGATGAACCACGCATGAACCACGGATGGTGCACGGCACGTGCCGTTCAGTGCCTGGCACTGCACGGCACGTGCCGTGCACCGGTGCTCGCGACGGCTAGACTGACTTCATGTCCGCGCACCGCGTCATCCTCGCCGGGTTCGAATCCAAGTTTGCCGAGATCCGCAGGGAAACCGAGAAGGCGATCGGGCAGCTCGACTCGGCCGCGATTCGGCGGTCGCTCGACGGGGACACCAACTCCGTCGCCGTCACGATGAAGCATGTGGGCGGCAACCTGCGGTCGCGCTTCACGAACTTCCTGACGGAAGATGGCGAGAAGGCGTGGCGCGATCGAGAAGGGGAGTTCGTCGACGAATTCGCATCGGGCGATGCGGGGCGGGAACAGGCGCTCGCGGCGTGGGACGCCGGCTGGAATGTCCTCGAGGCGACTCTTGCGTCGCTGACGGACGCGGACCTCGAGAAGTCGATCAAGATCCGCGGAGTGCCTCACTCCGTCGCCCAAGCGCTCGCGCGTGCGGTCGCTCACATGGCCTACCACCAGGGCCAGATCACGCTGATCGCCCGCATCCTTGTCGGGCCCGCGCGATGGAACACGATCTCGATTCCGCGCGGTGGCACCGCCCAGCGGCATTCCGAGATGGGTTTCGATCCAAGGAAGTGAGCGGGGCAGTCGCCCCCAAACCGGTCGCGACCTGAGCAGCCCTCGGTTGCACTTGGGCCCCTCAGACGCCACCTGAATGGGTGGGCGTGATGAGGCGGTTCGGGATTGCGACGCAATTCGTTTGCGTCGGTGACTCGAGCCGCCTTGGGATCGCGCATCCGATCGTGACGAGCGCGATTCACGGATCGAAGCCCCGATGCGTTTGGGGTGCGATCGATCTCGGTGCGCTCGCATCGGCTGCATGTCGCCACGCCTAGGCATGCCGGAGTATCGATTCATGTTTCAGATCGCTCGGAACGTCTGTGTCGCAGTTGCCGTTGCCGCTGGTAGCGGGGTTGCGAACGCAAATCTGCTGGTGAACGGCTCGTTCGAGCAGGATCCAAGCAGCGTTGTCGCGAACGGCGTGTATCAGGACTATGGAGCCTGGATCCGACTCGCGCCCGGCACGACCTACCTGACGGGTTGGACAGTGGCCGGCTTCGGATCCGGCGGGGTCCTGGGCGTTGATTGGCATCTTGGCGTCAGCCCCTACGCCCCACGCCCCGCGAAGGACGGGCTGAGGATGATCGATCTCAACATCGATGGCACGGGTGGACAGGGCAGCGGACAGGGAACCATCTCGCAGAGCTTTGCGACGGAGATCGGATCGTTCTACAGCGTGAGCTTCTGGCTGGCTGGCCCGAGTTCGGGCGCGCAGGGCGGCACTTTGGACCCGCGCTCTGTCAATGTGGACATCACGGGAATCTCGACGCAGACCTTCTCGGCACCCGCTTCGGATCCGAGCAATCAGGTCTGGTACCAGCAGGTGCTGAACTTCCAGGCGTCGGCGTCGTCGACGACGCTGACCTTCTCGCCCCTTGCCGGCACCTCGACCGAGGGCTTCTGGGGACCGTTCATCGACGATGTCAGCGTGCAGGCGATCCCTGGACCGGGTGGCATGGCGCTGCTCGTCCTCGCAGGTCTGCGCCCGGCATCTCGCCGCCGCTGAACTGGCAGGTTCGGGGCTCGGGGCGGGGCGGTCACGGGCGGGGGCTGGGCGGGAGGGGGGGGTGCCGG
>JBKCZS010000204.1:0-8426 GCA_046337925.1 bacterium
GGCGATGTCGGCGGCGGGCCTCGCCTACCGCAAGATCCTTCTCCCCGCGGCAGGCCTCGGCCTCGGCCTCTTCGTGGTCATGGCGCTCCTCGTCGACTCGGGTGTCCCGCGGCTCTGGAGTTCGATGGACCGCTTCAAGACGAAGGATCCGACCCGCCTCTTCATCTCGTCGGTCGACCGCGGCGAGGCGCTGGCCGTCCCCGGCACGAACACCCAGCTCTACGCCGACGAGGCCAAGGTGCTCGAGGTGCCGCCCGGGCCTGGCGCGCCCGAGACGCGTCTCGGACTCGCGGGGGTGGCGGCGGTGGAGCTCGGGCCCGATGGCCGGCCGCTCACCGAGTTCACGGCGGAGTTCGCGACCGTCGATGTCTACCGCGAGAACGACAGCGTCTACATCAAGCTGCTCTTCCGCAACGCCACCGCATTCCGCGACGGCGAGGACGCGCTCGTCTATGTCCCGCAGGCGGAGCCCGAGGCGATCGATCTCGGCCGCGGCATCCGGCTGAAGCCGAAGCATCTCGACCTCCGGGGACTCCTCAAGGTCTGGAGCGATGTCGACGCCTACCACGAGGTCGCCGACGCACGGCGCGCCACCGAGCGCGCGCTCGAGTCGGTCGAGCGCTGGAAGTGCATCGAGGAGGGCCTCGCGACCGCCGGCGTGCTGCGGCTCGTCGACGCAGGTGGCCGCCGGACCTACGAGATCCGCAACGCCCGGCTTGAAGGCACGAAGCTGCTGCCGGCGTCGGGCGGCACGCTCGAACTCGTCGAGCTCGAGCGCGGCGTGGCCTCGCGCCGCGCAACGGTCGCCGAAGCGACGCTTGCGCCCGACGCGCGCGCACGCGACAGCGCCGTGCGGTTCGAGCTTCTTGCGCGCGCCGACACGGTCGCCGATCTCCGCGGTTTCGGCGGCGGCGGACGCTGGCCGCCGCGCATCATCGGCCTCGAGCCGAGCGCATGCACGACCGACTCCCGCTCCGCAGCCTCGATTCCCGCGCTCATCGACGAGGCGCGCGGTCTTCCCGACGCGCCCGCCGGCACGCAGCGCGCCGCCGCGAAGGCGGACGCGATCGCGGCGGCCGAGGGCATGTCGGAATCGATCCGCCTCGTGCGGGCCGACATCGTGGCGCGCATCGCGCAGCGCATCAACCAGTCGCTCTGCGCACCGCTCATGATCCTGCTCGGGGCCGTGCTTGCGATCCGGCTGCGCGGAACCAACCCGCTCCAGGTCTACCTGCTCTCGTTCATCCCCGCGATCATCGACATCCTCCTGATCTCGGGCGGCGAGCAGATGCTGAAGGAAGCGACGACGGTGACAGGCCTCTTCGTCGTCTCGTCGGGCAACATCGGCCTCGTCGTCATGATCGCGGTGGCGTACCGCCAGATCGCGCGAAACTAGGGAACACGCAACGATGGGCCTCCTCGACCGACACATCGCCGCGCGCTTCCTCGGGAACTTCGTCCTGATCTTCTCGGTCATGTTCCTGTTCGGCGTCTCGATCCAGACGATCCTGAACCTCGACTCGTACACGAACGCCGCGCGCGCCGCGGTCGAGGCGGGCCGCTTCGGCAGCATGTGGATCGCGCTGCCCGTCGCGCTCGTCGACTTCAACGCGCCGCGCGTCTTCCAGTTCTACGCCTACCTCGTCGGGCTCGGCTCGGTCGCGGCCGCCGGCTTCACGCTCGTCCAGATGGTGCGCACGCGCGAACTCGTCGCGATGCTCGCCGCGGGCATCAGCCTCTGGCGGGTCGCGCTCTCGATCGGGATGGTGGCGGTGGTGCTCAACCTGCTGCAGCTTGTGAACGGCGAAGTGCTCCTGCCGCGCCTCGCGACGCGCCTCGCGCGCGACGAGTCGGCGATCCTGCAGGAGTCCGCGGGAACCTTCGCGGTGAAGCTGATCCAGGACGGGCAGGGGAAGCTGCTCCTCGCGGAGACTTTCGACCCGCTCGCCGATGTCGCCACCGGCCTGCTCGTGATCGAGCGCAGCGAGACGGGCGCCGCGGTGCGCCGCATCGAGGCCGCGCGCGCGTCGTGGGACGACGAACGCAACGGCTGGGCGCTCGAGCAGGGATTCGTCACCGGCCGCAGTTCGCCCGGAAGCGGCGACGGACGCGAGGCGCGCGTGGACCGCTCCGAGCCGATCGACTTCGTCGCCACCGACATCTCGCCCGATGCGATCCGCGCGCGGTACTTCCGAGGCTTCGCGCAGCTCTTGTCGGCGCAGAAGATCGCCGAACTCGCGGCGGAAGGCGGCATCTCGCAGTCGGACGCCACGCGGCTCGTCGGCCAGCGCTTCGCCGGCGCCTGCGTGAACCTCCTCATGCTGATGATCACGCTGCCGTTCTTCATGGTGCGCGAGCCGAGGAAGATGCTGCAGCCGAGCGTGCTGTGCGCGGCGGTGGCCGTGCCTGGCCTGCTCGGGAGCTTCTTCGTGATGACCGTCGACCTGCCGCTCGTTCCGTCGGCGGTCGGTGTGTTCCTGCCGGTGGCGCTGCTGCTGCCGATCGCGGCAGGGCGCATCGGCGGACTGCGAACTTGAATCGGGGGACGGAAGCGTGCTGCGCTCCGCCTTCGTTGGCGCACAAGGTTCCGCCGGCGCCCACGAGCGCGGAGCGCGAGCAGGTTGGCGAGGAGCGTGGCCCCAGCCAGAGGGACAACCCGCAGGCGAGACCGCTCAAGACCGTGTGGCGACACCATCTGGTGATGGCGGCCGCTTCGCCGTGGTAGTCCCACACGGCACGATCCGCGTCGCTCGAAGCCCATCGTTCAACGCCGCGCGTCGTAGGCGCGGTCGAAGATCGTCACGCCCTCGAAGCTCGCGAGGTCGCGCGCCAGCGCGTCCATCAGCAGCCGCTCGCGCGAGAGGCGCAGCATGCGCTCGCAGCGCTCGCGCGCCTCGGCCATGCCGATCGCATCCGCCGGCCGCGCCTCGGCGACGAGCACCACATAGAACCGCGCGCCATCGAGCACCGGCGGCGAGATCGCGCCCACCTCGGTCGAGAAGATCGCCGCGCGCAGCCCCTCCGGGTAGCTCGGATCGCGTCGCGCGACGGGCGCCAGCAGTCCGCCGCGCGCCGCGCTCTCGTCGAGCGAACGCGCGACCGCAAGTTCCGCGAAGCGTCCCGCGCCGCCGCCGTCGGCCGCCGCATCGGCCGCGAACCGCTGCGCGTCGCCGAGCGAGGCAAGCACCGCGATGCGCGCGACCCGCTTCGGTCCGTGCAGCATGTCGAACATGTTGGCGAGGCCCTCCTCGTCGATCGAGACTTCCCGCTCGACCAGCGCACGCAGCCCCGCGTTGCGCTTGAGGAGCGCCGCGTAGCGCACCGGGCCGAGACCTTGCCGCGTGCGGATCTCGCCGAGCAGTTCGACCGCGCGCGCGGCGTCGTCGGAAAGCGTCTCGAGGAGGAGGCGTTCCTCGCGCTCGATGCGCGCCTTGTCGACGGCGATGCCGGCCGCCTCGAGTCTGCGCGCAAGCCGCGTGTCGACGATCTCCTCGCGCAAGGCCGTCTGCCCGGCGAGTTCGACAAGGCTCGCCTCGAGCGCGCTCACCTCGATGGTGCGCCGCCCGTCGACGATCGCGACGAGCGGGCGCTCGGCCCGCTGCGCCGGTGGCTCCGCCGCGCGGGCAGGCGTGGCGGCGGGAGCGGGTGAGGTTGAGGTTCCGCTCGGTACGGAGTTCGAGGCGCAGCCGCCGGAAAGCCCGGCGGCCATGCCGACCGCAGCCAGAGAGATCGCCGCGCGCATCGCGCGTCCAAGGGCGATCGGAGAATGGATGGAAGTCGCCATCATGGCCGAAGAGGGTACCGCGGCGAGGGTGCGCCCGCCGCAGATGCGTATCCTGTCCAAGCCGATGTCGAACGACGCGATCATCCTCTGTCCCTACTGCGGAAGCCGCCAGGCCTTCGCCACGGCGTGCGACGCCTGCGGCGGGAGGTTCGACGGATGGAGCCTCTCCGCGACCCAGAACGACATGGGCGCATGGTTCGTGCGCGACTCGAAGCGCCCGCACTTTGTCGGCTGCTCGTACGAGACGCTCGTGGCCGCGATCCGCGCGGGCGAGGTCGGGCGCGACTCGATCGTGCGCGGTCCGTCGACGCGGCAGTTCTGGACCGTCGCGCGCCGCGCGGCGGGTCTCGCCCATCTCTTCGGCCGCTGCCATGGCTGCCACGGCCCGGTGACGCAGGAGAAGCCCGAGTGCGGCGCCTGTGGCACCGGCCCGCTCGACTGGCAGGACCGCAACTACTTCGGGCTTCCGCCCATCGAGTCGGTCGCGCCGCCCACCGCGGCGCTCGAGCCGCAGGCGCTCGTCGACACGGCGTTCGTGCGCGAGGGGAGCGTCTACTTCGTGCGCACTTCGCCGATCCCGGCGCCGAGCGCCGCGATCGTGCGCATCGCGGCGCCCGCGGTCCTCGCGCTGCGGGAGCCGGCGCCGCCGCCTGCGCCGCCGCCGCCTGCCGTGCAGTCCACCGCGCAGCCCACCGTGCAGTCCACCGCACATCCCACCGAGGCACCGCCGCCCCGCACCGGCCTCTCGCCGCTCGACCGTAGCCTCGCCGACCGAGTGCGGCGGCTCGAGCGCACGAACCAGATCCTGCTCCTCGCCACCGTGTTCGCGGCGATGCTCGCGCTCGTGCTCGGTGGCGCCTACATCGTGCAGCGCGACGCGCGCGTCAAGGAACTCGCCGATGCGCGCGAGGAAGCGATCCGCGAGCTCCGCGCCGACTTCGAGCGTGCGCAGCCCGTCACGAAGTCGAAGGCGGTCGATCTGCCGGCGGAGCCGGAGTCGCCTCCTGCCCAGGTTGTGACGCCGCCGGCGGCGCCTGCAACTCGACGATGAAGCACTTGTCCTGCGTCTGGAGCGACGGATTCGCCTGCAGGAAGGCCGTCAGCCAGCGCTTCGGCTCGAGCGACGGATTGATCCAGCCGCTCTTCGTCCAAACGACGAGCATCGTGGGGTTGATGACGACATGCGTGAACCCGAGTTCGCGCAGCTTGGCGCCCCAGACGCCCGGCGTTCCCGGCGAAGCATCGGCCACGCGGTCGAGCACGCCGCGATCCCACACCGTGTTCCAGGCGACGCGGCGTGCGAGGTAGAAGGGCGTCGAGTACCCGACGGCAAGCACGCGTGCGTCCGCGGGCAATCGGTAGTTGACGATGAACTCGGTGCGCGCGAACTTCATGAGTTCCGCGTGCTGCTCCTGCGGCGAGTCCGCGAGCGCCCGCGCCAGGCGCTCGCCCGTCATGAAGTCGGTCGCGCCCACGAGCACCGCGCGCGACGGCTCGCGCCAGTAGACGAAGAACGGGAGCACCAGCGCCGGCGCCAGCAGCAGGGGAGCCGCGATCGGCTGGCTCCTGCGCGCGATGAGCGCGAGCAGCATCGCGACGCCGACCGTGAGCGGAACGGCAGTCGGCAGCAGGAAGCGGCTCTTGAGATGCGTCGCGAGAAGCCAGCCGACGAGCGCGATCGCGATGGCGACGAGCGCGGCGCGCGCGGCCGAGTCTCGGATCGCCGCGATCCCGAGCCCGAGGAGGCCCGCGATCGGCAGCGCGCCCCATTGGGGGAACCACGGTTCGTCCTTCGCGGGCGGTTCGCCCGTTCCGTGCGCGAGCCACTGCGACCAGAGGAGCGCGAACCGGTCGCCGAACGCTCGGTCGGGGCCGTGTCCCTTCGCGAAGATCGCGAACTGTTCGTCGGTCCACGGGCCGTTGCCGAGCAGCGCGTGCGCGAAGGGGAAGAGCGCGTTTCCGTAGGCGAGCTGGTTGCGCACGAGCCACGGCGCAAGCGCCGCGAGCGCCACGGCGATCACGAGCGGCGCGAGCCGCAGCGTGCGCGGGCCGCACCGCATGACCACGATGGCAAGGAGCGGCAGCGCGACGAACAGGAACGCGGTCGGCTTCGCGCCCACGGCGGCCGCGGCGAGCAGGGCGAGGAGCGCCGCGCCGCGCGCGTCGAGCGCCCGGCCTTCGCGCGCATGCTGCTCGACGACGAGCCAAGCCGCGGCGAACATGAGGCATGGCACGATGTCGTTGTAGGCGAGCGTGCCGACGACGAGCGCCCACGGGAGCGAGAGGAACACGAGCAACGCGATGAGGCCGCTCGCCTCGCCGACCATGCACCGTGCAAGGCGCGCCACCACCGCGGCCGTGGCCACCGCCGCGAACAGCGCCCAGAACTGCGCACCGAGCGCGCCGTTCACGATCGAGCCGCGCATCAGCATCACCTGCATGAAGGCGCCTTCGACGAACGACGGCAGCGCCGAGTAGACATTGCCCTCGACCGGCCCGATCGGCTGGCCGCCCATGATCCACTCCTTCGGCAGCTCGAGGTGGTAGCTGAGCGCGTCGAAGCCGCCGAACTCGCTCGACCAGAGGCCGCCGGGAGCGCTTGCCGCAGCCGCGGCGTAGAGGGCGACCAACGCGAGGGCCGCACCAGGGCCCACGAGCCGGCTCCAGCGGTCGTTTGCCCCAAGGTCGCGCACGAGCGGCGCGTCGCGCAGCGTTCGAACCAGCAGGAAGATTCCGCCGGCCATGAACAGCCAGTTGGCGATGCCACCCGCCGCGGTGAGGAGCCCCGTCGAGCCAAGCGCGTTGGCGGCCGCGAGGAGCAGCGCCGCGCCGCACGCGATGCCGAGCACCAGTTCGTCGACCGTCGTGCGGGGCCCCGATTCGGGAGCCGTCATCGCACGGGCGCCGAGCATCGTCCGCACAAGCCAGAGCCCGAGACCGGCCGCTCCGACCCACCAGAGGAGCGCCACTCCGCCGTCGCGGACCGCGATCCAGAGGGCGGTTGCAAAGCGGGTCCCCTCGCCGGCGGGCGTCCACGAGCAGACCACGAACAGCGTCAGCAGGAACGCGCCCGCGTAGGTGGCGAGGGAGAGGGTTCGGGTGGGCATCCACGCAGTATCGGTCGCGGCGGGGGTGTTGGTCGAACGCGGGGGGTCGCACCGGGCGAATGCCGGTCGGGCACGCCGGTTGCCTTCCGAGCGGTTGGACAGGAGGTCCACCCGTATGACACGCGTCTCAGGCATGAACGCAGCAACCTTTGCCGAATCCCAGCACACCGAGGCCGCGGAGCGGCTCGTCGGTCGCGCGGATTCTGCGCGCCCGGCGTCCGCAGCGCGCCCCGTTCTCATCGGCGTGCTGTTCGCCGTCCTCTTCGCGCTGGTGGCGCTCGTCGCCTCCCCCAAGGCCCATGCGGGCGAGCTGCAGGAGTATGTCCGTCTCCGTGGACTCGAGGGCGACCGCTTCGTCGGCATCGGCCTCGTCTACGGCCTCAACAAGACGGGCGACAGCCTGAAGGACTCGCCCGTGACCGGGCAGCCGTTCGCCCAGCTCCTGTCGAACCTCGGCAACATCCGCTCGGACTTCAAGAGCCTGGCCAAGATGAAGTCGATCGCGCTCGTCATCGTGACGGTCGAGATCCCGCGCAACGGCGCGCGCCTCGACGACCGCCTCGATGTCACCGTCGGCTGCATCGGCACCGCCAGCAGCCTCAAGGGCGGCATCCTGCTCACGAGCTTCCTGAAGAGCCCGGTCGTTCCCGCCGACCGCACCCAGTGGGTTCCGTATGCGGTCGCCGAGGGTGCGGTCGAGATCGACCCCGACGCCGCCACGACCGGCACCGTCCGCGGCGGCGCGCGCATGGTGCGCGATGTCGTCATGAGCCCCTTCGAGGGGAACAGCGTGTCGCTCATCCTGCACCCCCAGTACGCGGGCTACCCGACCGCCGCCAGCATCGCGGACCTCATCAACGAGGAACTCGCGCTCTCCGGCTACTCCGACGCGGCCAAGGTCGAGGACGCGCAGACCATCCGCGTGCGTATTCCTGCGGAGACCCCGCAGGAAGCCAACGACTTCGTGGCGCGCCTCCTGACCTTCTCGGTGCCGGGCGACCTGATCCGCACGCCCGCGCGCATCGTGATCGACACCGCCAACAAGGTGATCACCGTCGACGAACGCGTCGAGTTCCGGCCGGCAGCCGTGACGAGCTCCGATCTCCGCATCACCACCATCACGCCGCCGATCGTGCCGACGGCCGACCAGCCGATCTCGGAGACCGTGGCGTGGACCGGCATGGCGACCGGCGACGGGCGCAGCCAAAGCATGCGCCTCAAGACGCTCATCGACGCCTTCAACGAGCTCGATGTGCCGTTCGAGACGCAGGTCTCGATCATCGAAAGCCTGTCGAAGCAGGGCGCGCTCAAGGCGGAGATCATCAAGTCATGAGCGCCCGTGCCGGACTCGGTTCTTCGATGACGGCGAACCGGACGCTGCTCGCGCCCGACTCGCGCCTCGCCGCCAACGCCCGACGCGGCGACACCCGCGGCCTCGCCCACGAGGCTGCGCGAACCCTCGTCGCAGAAGGCCTTGTGAAGCCGGTCTTCGCAGAGCTGCGCGAGGGCAGCATGGCGAGCGACATGTTCAAGCC
>JBKCZS010000205.1:0-16253 GCA_046337925.1 bacterium
CGGTCGCCTCGCTGCGGCCGAATCGCTCGAGCGTGCCGGTGACGACGAAGGTGCGGCCCGCGAAGGCGTTCTCGCCTGCGGCGACGGGCTTCGGCTCGCGGCTCGCGAGGTCGACGCCGGCCTTCGCGAGGTCCGCAAAGACGCGCCGCGCCTCGTCCGACGCGAGCCACGCGCCGACCGACTTCGCGGTGACCTCGCCGAAGTCGTCGAGGGCGAGGAGGTCTTCCTCGGTCGCTGCGAGAAGTTCGTCGGCGGTGCGGAACCGGCGCGCGAGCGTCTTCGCAGCGCTCGCGCCGACATGCTTGATGCCGAGGCCGGCGAGGACGCGCGTGAGGCCGCGGTGCTTCGCCGCGTCGGCGGCACTCTCGATGATGCCCGACGCGCGCTTTCCCGGCCCCTTCTTCTCGATGTCGGCGAGCGCCTTGTCGCCCTTCGCGAGCGCGCGCGCGACGGCGAGCGCGTCGAGGCGGACGACATCCGCGAAGTCCTTCACGAGTTCGGCATCGACAAGCGCATCGACGATCTCGTCACCGAGTCCGTCGACATTCATCTGGTCGCGCCCCACGAACCACTTGAGCCGCTCGCGGAAGCGCGCCGAGCACATCGGGTTCGCGCAGAAGAGTTTCGGCCCCTCGCGCTCGACCTCGCCCTTGCACACAGGGCACGCGGTCGGCGCCTCGATCGGCGTCTCGTGTCCCGTGCGCTTCTCGACGACCGCGCGCACGACCTGCGGGATGATCTCGCCCGCCTTCTCGACGATGACATGGTCGCCGATCCGAAGGTCGCGGCGCTGGATCTCCTCGATGTTGTGGAGCGTCGCGTGCTTCACCGTCGAACCCGCGACGAACACCGCCTTCATCGTCGCGCGCGGCGTGATGGTGCCGCCCTTCCCGACCTGCCACTCGACCTTCTCGAGCACCGTTTCCTTCTGCTCGGCGGGGTACTTGAACGCGACGGCCCAGCGCGGGCTTTTCGCGGTGAAACCAAGCCGTTCCTGCTCGTCGAAGCGGTCGATGCGCACGACCATTCCGTCGACGGCGAAGTCGAGCTTCTCGCGCTTGCCCGCGAAATCCTCGATCGCGCGCGCGGCGGCGTCGACCGACTCGAGCTTGCCGCCGATCGTCGACACGGGGACGCCGAGTTCTCTGAGATACGCGACGAACTCCGAGTGCGCCGCGAGCGCTGGGAGGCCCTCGCCTTCGCCGCGGCCGTGCGCGACGAACGAGAGCCGCCGCGAGGCGACGATCTTCGGATCCTTGTTCTTGAGCGTGCCGACGCAGGAGTTGCGCGCGTTCGCGAAGAGCTGCTCGCCGTGCTTCTCGCGCTCGGCGTTGATGCGCTCGAACTCGCGGACGGGCATGAAGATCTCGCCGCGCACCTCGAGGACGCGCGGGATGCCGCCCCACTTCGCGGTCTTTGGCGCGCGGAGCGCAAGCGGAATCGCGCGGATCGCGCGCACATTGTTGGTGACGAGATCGCCCTTCTCGCCGTCGCCGCGCGTGACCGCCTCGACGAGCGCGCCATTCTCGTAGCGGAGCGAGATCGCGAGGCCGTCGCCCTTCGGGTCTGCGAAGAGCGCAGGGCCGGCGGGCGCGGCGAAGAGTCCGCCGAGTTCGCCTCCCCCGCCGCCGCCCGCGCCGAGCGCGGCGGCGCAGCGCTGGTACCACGCGCGCATCTCCTCGACCGAGTAGGTGTTGTCGACCGAGAGCATCGGCACGCGGTGCTTGCGGGTCTCGAACTCCCCTTCGAGCGCAGCGCCGCCGACGCGCTGGGTCGGCGAGTTCGGGTCGGCAAGCTCTGGGTGCGCGGCCTCGAGCGCCGCGAGTTCCGCAAGCAGCGTGTCGAACTCCGCATCGCTCATGAACGGCGCTGCATCGGCGTAGTACGCCGTGTTCGCGCGCGTCAGAAGGTCGCGCAGTTCGTGAATCCGGGCGGGACCGCCCGTGCTGGTCTTCGGTTTCGTGGTCGCCACTCGCATCTCCGTGACGGGCGTTCTACCATGGCGGCATGCCAACATATGTGTACGCGGTCGTGAAGCCGGACGGATCCCTCGGGGAGCACTTCGAAGTGACCCAGCGGATGAGCGATCCCGCGCTCACCGCGCACCCCGAGACGGGCGAGCCCGTCCGCCGCGTGCCGCAGATGCCCATGATCGGCGGCCAGCACTCTTCCGCGGCCGACAAGCGCAAGGTCAGCGACTCGAACCTCGACCGCCTCGGGTTCACGAAGTACCAGAAGACCGGCGACGGCCGCTACGAGAAGACCGCAGGCAAGGGCCCGAAGGAGATCCGGAAGGGCTAGGCTCTGTCTGACGGGTCCCCCGAACAAGCAAAGCCCCCGACCGGCGCGCCGGTCGGGGGATCTTCATGGGGGGCAGCTGTTTCGGGAGATCTTGGCGCGACGCTCGAACCCGAGCCCGCGCTTACTGACGCTGGCACCAGTCGCGCGCCTCGATCTCGGCGTCCCGCGCGGCCTTCTGCCAGTGATGCTCCCGCCATTGACTCATGGGACCATGTTCCATGAGGGTGTCGGTCGGCACCCTGATCCACTCGCTGGTCCGCGCCTCGCAGGAGGACTCTTCCCAATACAACCAGCACCAGCTGAAGTAGCAGTACCGCTGTTCCATCTTGATGTAGAGAATGTTCCTGCGTGTCGATGCATAAACACTGCCCTGGAACTCGCCGAGCTGCGTGATCGACTCCTGAATCGTCTCGCGGAGTTCCCGATTGACGGGCATGTCGCTGTCGACTTCGATCGATGCCTCGAGCACATAGGTGGAGAACCAGAAGTCCTCCGGGTCGGAGTCGATCGTGCCGCGTCCGCACGCGACGATGTGGCAGGGACCGCAGTCGTCGTCGTTCTGGCACTCGAAGACGCATCCCGACTGGACCGGGGCGCCTGCCAAGAGCAGCGAACGCAACCCGTAGGCCCCGTCACGGAGGCTCGTTCCGAAAGTGCCGAGTTCCGCCAGCAGCACCTTGCCGCCGTTGCGCTCGAGCACGCCTCGCGCTCCGAGCTGCACCCAGGCCGCGAGCGCCGCTTCGCTCTCGGGCGCTGCGAGCGCCAGCGCGGCTTCGGAACCGTCGGACCAATCGAGCGACGGGGTCGCGAGCCCGACCACGGGAACGCCGAGGAAGTCGGCCGGCCACTGCACGGCCTCGATCGTCTGCAGCTGCGCGAGCATCGACGGCGTTCCTTCCGCAGCGACCGCGAGCACGGGATCGAGCGTCGCCTCGAAGCCGGCCGTGTCGCCCAGCACTCCGAGCACTCCCGCGGCTCGCTCGAGCGCGGCGGACGCTTGATCGAGGTGGGTGCGGATCTCCTCGGGCAGCGCTTCGGCCGACCCGAAGGAGAAGACCGAATCGAACCGCTTGAACAGCTCGCGGCTGAGTTCAGCCGCGCTCGCAATCTCGCCATCGGCGAGGTGGCGGGCGACCAGTCCGAAGCCTGCGGCAAGTTCCGAGCACCCCGCCGCCGCCTCGCATGCCGTGGTCCCGTCCTGCTCGCAGCGAGCGAGAAGGACCTGGGCGATCAGGTCGAGCTCTTCGCCCGCGGTTCCGAACGCGGCCGAGGCCCGTTCAAGGGCTTCCGACGCATCGGCCTCGCGCGGATCGCCGACCTGCTGCGCGATGCTGCCTCCGCAGTCGCCGAGGATGAGCAGCGCATCGGAGAGCGTGGGATCGTCGCCGAAGCCTCTTGGTGTGGCCGCGGCGGATCCGGCGACCGATGCGGCCACGATCGCGGCGGCGAGCGGAAGCGCGCGGGACTTGGAGAGGTGCGTGAGGACAGAAGGCGCGCCCAGAAGGCGGGCCGTTGCGGGGAAGCGAAACATGTCGAACTCCTTGATCTTCCCGAGTCCGCGCACTCGATTGAAGCGCTGGGACTCGGATGGGTCGTTGAGCGCGCACTCCGGTAGGCGCGTCGCCTTGAGGAGGGGAAGCCGAACCGACCCGTACACGCATTGCGCGTGGATCGGAGAAAATTCCCCCCCCGTCGACCGAAGGTGGCCCGATACCGCGTTGGCGGGTGCTTCAGCCCCGATGGGAGGCGAGCAGCTCCATCGCCGCGCGGATGTCGCCGACGCGGTCGTCGCCCGCCTCGCGTTCGACGGCGAGACGCACGGTTGCGGGCACATGCGCGAGCGCTGCGAGGAACGCCTTCCAGTCGACCGCGCCCGTGCCGACGCGCACTTCGCTGCCCCAGGTGCCGGGCGTCGCGGTCGGCAGCGCGTCCTTGATGTGCACCTGCGCGATGCGTGGC
Source organism: bacterium (assembly GCA_046337925.1). GTDB lineage: Bacteria > Planctomycetota > Phycisphaerae > Phycisphaerales > SM1A02 > QWPT01. Next base: position 4,261 of record JBKCZS010000205.1, read on the forward strand.
GCGAGCCGAGCGACGGCGGCGACCGGATCGCCCATCCCGTAGAGGATCATGTTCGCCGGATCGAAGTTGATGCCGATCGTGCGGTCGCCGAGGAGGTCGAGCGCGTGCGCGAGGGTGTCGGCCGATTCCTGGCCGGTTTCGAAGGCGATGTGCGCGCCGTGGTCGGCGAACATGCGCGCGATCTCGCGGAGCCGCGCGAAGAGTTCGTCGCGCTGCGGGCCTTCCTCATGCGGGATGAACCCCGCGTGGAAGGTCACGAGCCGCACGCCATGCGCGCCCGCGATGCGCGCGACTTCCGCCGCCCGGGCGCGCGTGGCAGGCCAGGTCGCGTCGGGCACCACGCCGCCGGTCGCGCGGATCGTGTCGAGCGTCGAGTAATCCTCCCCGACCGTCTCGAGCATGCCGCTTGCAATCTCGATTCCTGCGTCTGCGAGCCGGGCGAAGGTCTCGGACCACACGGCGGGATTTTCCGCGATCGGCGTCAGCGCCAACTGCACCGCGCGAGCGCCGGTCGAACGCACGCGATCGACGAGTTCCGCGGGATTTCCCGCACGAAGACTCCACGAACAGACGGCGACCGGAGCTCGAGCGATGGGCATTGCCGCACTCTACACCGTTCCAAGCGATGCGCCGCTTGACTACCATGCGCCCTCCTTCCTGCCGCTGAAGATCTCGCCTGCCTTGGAAACCGTGCCGCTCAACCCCGACCAACCAGACCCGCCGATCCCGTCGGGTCCCGCGGCGCGTCGGCCGGCGCGGCCGCCCACGCGGCTTGAGCGCCTCGAGGCGTGGGCGTCCCGGCTCTCGGTCAGGAACAACTTCTTCCACAAGTTCTTCTCGCTCGTCTGGCTGCCGTACGCCGCGCGGTCGGGCATCAAGATGTACGGGAAGAAGAAGGCGCTGAGCGCCGAGCGGTTCGCCGCGATCCTGCCCTTCCGGCGCTTCAACCGCAACTTCTACGACGCGATGGCGGGCGCTGCGCTCCTCGGCAACTCCGAGGTCGCGGCCGGCATGTACCTCTTCTCGGTCTGCGGCGGCGACTACACCGTCGTCTGCAAGGAGATGAAGTACCGCTTCCTGCGCCCCTGCCTCGGGCCCGCGGTCTACCGCGTGGTGAAGAGCCAGGATGTCGAGGAGAAGGTCGCCGCGGGCGGCGAGTTCAATGTCTCGCTCGAAATGGAGATCTACCAGCAGCAGATCGTGAAGAAGAGCGAGGAGATCCTCGTCGGCCGCTGCGACATCACCTTCCACTGCACGCCGAAGTCGATGGTGCGCGAGCGCGAGGAACGCCGCAAGGCGCGCCACCAGCGGCTTGATGCCAAGCGGAAGGCGCTCGATGCCGGCGACTCCGCGCCTCCGAACGAGGGCGCCTCGGATCGATGACGCAGCGCGTGCAGACGGTGCTCTCGGGCCTTGCCCTCGCGACCAGCTGGACCTGGTGCATCGGCATGTTCGCGCCGATCGTGATCGGGCAGATGTTCGGCTGGCCGGGCATCCTCGCGTTCGCGGTCCCGAACATCCTCGGCTGCGCGCTCTTCGGCTACTTCCGCTCGCGGGCGCGTTCGCTCGCGGAGACGCGCGACCACGGATTCGCGATGGCGTGCTTCTCGGCGGCGACCGTCGCGTACCAGCTCTTCTTCGTGGGCTGGCTCGGCGCGCCGGTGGTGGCGGAAGAGATGGCGATGATGCCGTCGGACGCGACGCTTCTCTGCGTGCTGGCGGTCGCCGCCGCGGCGCTCGCGCTCGCGCATCTCCCCCGCCCCGCGCTCTGGTCGCTCGCGGCGCTCGGGTTCGTCGCAAGCCTCGCGACCTTCGCGTTCCTGCCGTGGGACAAGATGAACCCGCTCCCCGCGACGGGCGAGTTCACGCTCAAGCAGCTCGGATTCGTGGTGCCCACGATCGTGTTCGGCTTCATGCTGTCGCCGAACCTCGACCTCACCGTCCACCGCGCGCGGCAGGAAGTCCCCGAGGGCAAGCGCCCGACCAACTTCCTCGTCTTCGGCCTCGGCTTCGCCACCATGCTGCTGCTGACGGTGTGCTACCTGAAGTCGCCGCAGGGCCTCACGAACCCCGCCGTCCGAGCCCACATCCTCCTGCAGCTCGTCCTCACCTCGGCGCTGCACATCTCCGAGATCCGCGGGACGCTCCTCGGTGGCCGCACGCGGGCCATCCTCATCTTCTCGGCGATCGTGGTCGGGCTGTGCGCCGCGCTCTTCGCCCCGTCGAAGGACACCTACCTCCGGTTCCTCGGCCTCTACGGCCTGGTCTTCCCGGCATACGCCGCGCTTGCGCTCAAGACGGTCGGACGCCCGAGCCTCTGGACGCTCCTCGGCCTCGGCGTGGTGGTCGCGGCGGTCGTGCCGATCATCGACGACGCCTTCCTGAACGGCCCGGGGCTCTCGGCGCCGCTCGCGGTCATCCTGCCTCTCGCAGCGGTGGCGCTCTTCGCGCGGCGGCCCAAATCAACCTGATTTTCGACTTTCCCGCGAAGCCCCCCCTTCGCGACTTCGGTCGGCGTGCGTAGTTTTCCGATACTCCCGCAGGCCGAAACGGTCGGCGGCGTGCGCGGCTTCTCGGGACGGACCCTCACGGATTGCCATGGCGAACCCACTCCAGCCACTCGCAAAGAAGGACTTCGACTACGCGGCCGCGCAGCACCTGCTGAACCGCGCCGGCTTCGGCGGCACGCCCGCGCAGGTGCGTGCGCTCGTCGAGCTCGGCCTCGACGACGCGGTCGACTACATCGTCGACTTCAAGGGCGACGATGTGCTGCCTCCATCGGCGGAGTTCGCGGGCATCATGCGCCCCGACTCGCCCGAGGAGCGCGAGACGCTGCGCCGCGCACGCGCCGCGGGCGACGAAGAGACGATTCTCCGCCTCCAGCGCGAGCGCCAGGCGCGCGAGAAGTCCGACCGCGAGCAGCTCGCCGAGATGCAGAAGTGGTGGCTCGCGAAGATGATCTCGACCGGCCGCCCGCTCGAGGAGAAGCTCACGCTCTTCTGGCACGGGCACTTCGCGACGGGCTACCGCACGATCGAAAACAGCTTCCACATGCTGCGGCAGAACGCGTTCCTGCGCGCGAACGCCGCCGGCAACTTCGCCGATCTCGTGCGCGGCATCATCCGCGACCCGGCGATGCTGAAGTACCTCGACAACGACGAGAACCGCCGCCGGAGCCCGAACGAGAACCTCGCGCGCGAGCTGATGGAGCTCTTCACGCTCGGCGAAGGCAACGACTACACCGAGCGCGACATCAAGGAAGGCGCGCGCGCCCTGACGGGCATGACCTTCCGCGGCAACGACTTCTTCTTCAACGCGCAGGAGCACGACCCGACGCCGAAGACGATCCTCGGCCGCACGGGCAGCTTCTCGGGCGACGAGTTCGTCTCGATCATCCTCGAGCACCCCGTCTGCGCGCGCTTCATCGTGTCGAAGCTCTACAAGTTCTTCGTGAACGATGCGCCAACGCCGCCGAAGGACGCGGGCGACGCGGTGTCGCGGCTTGCGAAGGACTTCCGCGCCAAGCGCTACGAGATCCGCCCGATCCTCAAGACGCTCTTCCGCTCGCAGCACTTCTACGCGAAGGACAACCGCCTCTCGGTCGTGAAGAGCCCGACGCAGCTGATGGTGCAGACGATCCGCAGCCTCGGCACTCCGACGCGCGAGATGAGCGCGCTCGCGCAGGCGGGCGACCTCATGGGCCAGCAGCTCTTCCAGCCCCCAAGCGTGAAGGGCTGGGACGGCGGGCGCGCGTGGATCAACACCGCGACGCTCTTCGTGCGGCAGAACATCGTCGTCTACCTCGTGACGGGGCGCCGCCCCGCCGCGTTCGACTGGAATCCGTCGGAACTCTCGTACGATGTCTCGCCGCTGCTCGCGCACCTGCGCGACTCGGGCGGCGGTGTCGACCCGCACGAAGCGGTGCGCGCGCTTGCGACCTTCGCCCTCGGCGGCGAACCCGCGCCCGAGCGCATCGCCGAACTCGACGAGTTCCTCGGCTCGCTCGGGGGAACCGTGACCGAAGACCGCGTGAAGGCGATGCTCTGCCTGATCGGCGCCATGCCCGAGTACCAGCTCTGCTGAAAGCGACACTCCTATGTCCGACAACGCCTTCACCCGCCGGCTCTTCCTCGAACGAAGCCTCACCCTTGCGTCGCTCGCGGCGACCGTGCCCTGCTTCATCGAGCGGAGCGCGCTCGGCATGCTGGGGAACCCGCTGCTCTCGTCGCAGCCGGGCGTGCCCGACCACCGCATCCTCGTGATCGTGCAGCTTGGCGGCGGCAACGACGGCCTCAACACCGTGGTGCCCTACGGCTCGCCCGACTACTACAACGCGCGGCCGCAGATCGGAATCCGCGCTCCCGGCGCCGCCGCGCAGAACGGGCAGCAGGCCGCGCTCGAACTCGCGAACGCGCAGGGAATCGGCCTCCACCCGAACCTCACGGGCTTCAAGGAGCTCTACGACGGCGGGCTCCTCACCGTCGTGCAGGGCGTCGGCTACCCGAATCCAAACCGCTCGCACTTCACCTCGATGGACATCTGGCAGACCGGCCGCCTCGACGCGAAGGGCTCGGGCTGGATCGGCCGCTACTTCGACAACACCTGTAACGGCACCCCGATCCCCGAGGGCGCCGTCGCCATCGGCCGCAACGCGCCGCTCGCGATGCAGGGCGACATCCAGAAGCCGATCGCGTTCGAGAATCCCTCGCTCTTCCGCTGGCTCGGCGAGGATCTCCACGGCGCGATGAAGGACCCGTACGACGCGATCAACCGCGCGGGTGCGGTGGGCGGGGCCGCCGCGGGCACGCAGCGCGAGTTCCTCATGCGCACCGCGCTCGACGCGCAGGTCGCAAGCGACAAGATCCGCGCGGCGGTCGCGAAGCAGCCGCTCGTCCAGTACCCGCAGACGGGCCTCGCGAACCAGCTCAAGACGATCGGCGCGATGATCCGCGCCGAGATGCCCACGCGCGTCTACTACGCGTCGATGGGCGGCTTCGACACGCACGGCGGACAGCTTGGTCCGCACGCGAACCTCATGCGCCAGCTCGGCGACTCGGTGCTTGCGTTCCAGAACGACATGAAGGCGCAGGGCAACGAAGGCCGCGTGCTCACGATGGTCTTCAGCGAGTTCGGCCGCCGCGTGAAGCAGAACGCCTCGAACGGCACCGACCACGGCACGGCCGCGCCGATGTTCCTGATCGGACCGTCGCTGAAGGGCGGCGTGTGCGGCAACCATCCGTCGCTCACCGACCTCGACCAGGGCGACCTCAAGTACGGAGTCGACTTCCGCTCGGTCTACACCTCGGTGCTCGAGGACTGGATGAAGGCGCCGGCCGACAAGATCCTGCGCGGGACTTTCGCGAAGCCGGAGCTGATCGTGGCGAAGGCCAAGGCGTGACGAAACCCGACCACCAACGCCATCGAGAAGGCTACGATCGCACCATGATTCGCCCCGCCGCCACGCTGTTCGTCCTCGCGTCGCTCGCCGTCTTCCCGCTCGGCTGCGAGCAGAAGCCCGCCGCACCGGCCGCGGAGACTGTGAAGCTGGGCGCGCCCGTCGAGATGAGCATTCCCGTGAAGGGCATGCACTGCGAGGGCTGCGAAGGCGCGATCTGCGGCAAGATCGAGAAGATCGAAGGCGTGACCGCCGTGAAGGCGAGCCATGTCGACGAGGCCGTCGTGGTGACCGCGCCGCCCGAGCAGCGCACGGCGATCGAGGCCGCGATCAAGAAGCTTGGGTATCAGCTCAACTGAGCGGAGCTGTGGTGTGACGCCTTTGGGCGTGATGCCTTGTGGCGTGATGGTTCGCGCTGGGGAAACTCTGTTTTTCTCACGGAGACACAGAGGCACGGAGAAGAGAAGAGAAGAGAAGAGAAGAGGCGAGGACTCTGGACTTGTCCGGCTGCGCGTGACGCGGCACGGCTGCAAGACTTGGTCTCCGTGTTCTCCGTGTCTCTGTGAGAAATCCAATCCTGCGCGCGCTTCCCTCTCGGCGCTCAGATCTCGACAGCCGCGCGCACCCGGGCAACCACCTCGTCGATGGTGCCCTTCTGCTTGGCGCCTGCCGCGTGGACATGGCCGCCGCCGCCGAAGCGCGCGGCGAGTTCGTTCACATCGACGAACGCGCCGTCGGGTCCGGCCGGCTTCGAGCGGAAGCTGAGCTTGATGACGCCGTTCGCGGCGTCCTCGACCGCGAGCACCGAGGCGCGCACTGCGGCGACCTCCATCGGCATGTTGACGACGCCCGACGACTCCTCCATCTCGGCGCCGGTCTCGGTGAAGTCGACGGCGTGCAGCCGCATGATCGAGATCGCGCCGCCCGCCACGAACTCGAGGCTCGAGAGCGCGCGGCCCTGCAGGCGAACGCGACCCGCTCGGCTCGACTGCTCGATCTGCTGGTACATCGCGTCCTTGTCGACGCCCGCCGCGAGCAGCCGCGATGCGAGCGCGAACTCGGCCGCGCGCGCGTTCGGGAAGCGGAACCAGCCCGTGTCGGTCGCGAGGCCGAGGTAGAGCGCCTCCGCGACCGAGTAGCGCCCGCGCGCATCGGCGCCGAACGCAAGGTCGACCTTGAGCGCATCGACAAGCCGGATCAGGAGCGCCGTGCACGAGCCGCAGGCGACATCGACCACGCGCCGCGCGGCAACGGCATCGCCGCGCGCATGATGGTCGAGCCCGATGACCCGGTCGGACATCGCGCGCAGCCACGGGGCGAGGATCTCGAGCTGCGTCCACGCGCCGGTGTCGACCACGACCGCGAGGTCGAAGTCGCCGTCGGGGAGCCGCGGGTTGCGAGGGTCGACCACCGCCACCGCGTCGTCGCCCGTGAAGAGGCGCAGGTTGCCCTCGCACGGGCCGACCATCCAGCCTTCGGCACGCACGCCGATCGCGCGGCAGGCCCGCACCACGGCGAGCACCGAGCCCATCGCGTCGCCGTCGGGCTTCTGGTGCGTGGTCACAAGCACCCGCGTCGCCCCCCGGAGGGCGTCGGCAAGCGTCTCGACCGAAGTGTTGGTTTCGTAGGGCATGGAACGCGGCGCGCCGCAACTCCGCGCGAAGGGCGCAGTCTACACGGCGTTCGACCCGGCCACCGCCGTCAGCACGGCCGCGCGGTCGATCTCCATGCGCGCAAGAAGTGCCTCAAGTCCGGCGAAGCGCTCCTGGCCGCGGATCCACGCATGGAACGCGAGGCGAAGCTCGAACCCGTACCAGTCGAGGGGGAACGCGCACGGACGGCCATCGCGGGCAAGCAGCGTGGCCTCGCAGGTGCGCGGGCTCTCGCCGAAGGTCGGCTTGGTGCCGACCGAGATCGCGGCGATCGCGCGCGTGCCGTCGGGAAGGGTCGCCTCGCCCGCGTACACGCCGTCTGCCGGCAGAATGCGGCCCCGCGCATCGAGGTTCATGGTGGGCCAGCCGATGGTGCGACCGCGCTGGTCGCCGCGCGTCGTCGGGCATCGGAGTTCGTAGGGCCGCCCGAACACGCGCGCGGCGTCGGCGACTCGGCCCTGCGCGAGGAGATCGCGCGCCACCGAACTTCGCGCCTCGACGGTGGTGCCGTCGGTGAGCGCCACGGTGCAGGGGCTCGCCTCGACGACGCGGAATCCGTAGAGGGCGCCCTGGGCGCGCAGCGTGTCGAGCGAGCCCGCGCGACCCTTCCCGAATCGGAAGTCGGGCCCCTCCACCACGGCACCGAACCGCAGGCGAGCGTGTATCTCGGCGATGAACGCCTCCGGTGAGAGTCCGAGAACCCTTGGAGTGGGTTCCAACTCGACCACCTCGTCGACCCCGCAGACCTGCCGCAGGAGTTCAGCCCGCTCCCCGCTCGGCGTCAGCCTTCCCATGGGAATCTCGGGCCGAAGCACGGCCGCCGGCAGCGGCTCGAAGGTCACCGCAGCCACGCGACCGCCCCCCGCCGCCTCTCTCGCGATGCGAAAGAGGTGCTGGTGCCCGCGATGAACACCGTCGAAGTTGCCGATGACTATGGCCTGAGTCGACATGCTGGAACCCCGCGCGCGGCCGTCGGCGCGCACGCGGGCCTTGGCTATCCTGCCCAACCCCTGCGGAAAAGACCGCGGGGCAACGCTTCGGAACATACACGAAATGACCACCGCGCCCTCCACGAACGCCGTCACTCCGGACGCCTCGGCGATTGCCGACGAACTTGCGAGCACCTTCCGCGACACCGCGGCGAGCTTCGTGCCTTGGTTCGTCTCGCAGATGCCGCCGAGCTACTTCCAGGACACCGACCGAGCGAGCCAGTTGGCGCACCTCCGCGCGATCATCGCTGCGCGTGCATCAGGACGCCCCGCCGACCTCACGCTGAAGAGCGAGGACGGCCGCCAGCTCACCCTGATCCGCAGCCAGAACTATCCCGGCATCCTCGCCGAGCTCGTGGCGCAGCTCCCGCTCGACCGCTCGCTGCGCGCCGCGAAGATCCACTCGAGCTTCGACGGCAGCCTCGTCCTCGACACCTTCGTGTTCGGCGACCCCGAGCCCTTCGATAGCCGCGACGCCCGCCAGGCCGCCAAGCTGACGGAGACGATCAAGTACGCCAAGGACCAGAAGCTCGACTGGACGCCCGACCAGATCTCGGCGTACTTCGCCGGCTGCTCGGCCGAGTATGTGCTCACCTGCACGCCGCTCCGCGTCGCCGCGCACTGGAAGCTCTTCAGCCGCGTGAGCGGCACCGACGGCACCGTCATCGAGCTCGAGCCCGAGTCGCATCCGACGATGAGCCGCATCGTGGTCGTGGTCGAGAACGCGCGCACGCGCACCATGCTCGAGCGCACCGCGGCGATCCTCGCGCGCCACAAGATCTCGATCCACCGCGCCTACCTCGACATCGTCAAGGACGGCAAGAGCGGCTCGGTCACCTTCGTCGGCTTCGTCGTGCAGGGCCACGACGGCAAGGCGCTTTCGTCGTCGAGCGACTCGTGGAAGGCCGTCGTCGCGGATCTCCGCCGCATCAAGTGGGTCGACGACAAGGCCATCGAGATCGCCGGGCGTCATCCGGGCATCGCGCTCGACCGCGCCGAGGCGATGATCGCGCTCTGCAACCTCTCGCACCAGGTGCTTTCGCCGCAGAACCGCTACCTCTGGACGCGCGAGCGCATCCAGGGCTTCGCGGAAGAGGCCATCCAGATCTCGATGGCGATCGTCGACCTGCTCGTGAAGCGCTTCGACCCCGCCAAGCCGTCGTCGGACGCCGACTTCGCCGCCGCGCGCGCGAAGATCGAGGCCGACATCGCGCGCTACCCGAGCGAGATGCACCGCACCGCGCTCACGAAGATGCTCGAGGGCGTCGCGGCCACGCTGCGCACGAACTTCTTCCTGCCCGACCGCTTCGCGCTCTGCCTGCGGATCGATCCGGCGTATCTCGCGAACGGCGACCGCCCGGAGAAGCCCTACGCGACCTTCTTCGTGCACGGCCGGCAGTTCGACGGCTTCCACAACCGCTTCCAGGACATCGCCCGCGGCGGCCTGCGCGTGATCCGCACCCAGAACGCCGCGCAGCACACCCGCGAGAGCGAGCGCCTCTTCGACGAGGTCTACGGCCTGTCGTGGGCGCAGCAGCTCAAGAACAAGGACATCCCCGAGGGCGGCGCGAAGGCCGCGATCCTGCTCGAGCCGCACGCGACGGTCGACCGCTGCGTGAAGGCGTTCGTCGACTCGGTCCTCGACCTGATCGTGCAGACCCCCGAGGTGAAGAAGCTCGTCGTCGACCGCTTCGGCCGCGAGGAGCTCATCTACCTCGGGCCCGATGAGAACATCACCCCCGCCCACATCGTGTGGATCGTCGAGCGCGCGCGCCTGCGCGGCTACTCGATGCCCACCGCGTTCATGAGCTCGAAGCCGGGCGCGGGCATCAACCACAAGGTCTACGGCGTGACGAGCGAAGGCGTGAATGTCTTCCTCGACATCGCGCTCAAGGCACGCGGCATCGACCCGCGCAAGCAGAAGTTCACGATCAAGATCACCGGCGGCCCCGACGGCGATGTCGCTGGCAACATGATGCGCATCCTCGACCGCGACTACGGCAAGAACGCCGTGATCGTGGGCGTGGGCGACGGCTCGGGCTGCGGCGAGGACCCCGAGGGCCTCGACCACGCCGAGCTCCTGCGTCTCTTCAACGAAGGGCTGCCGATCGCAAGCTTCGACAAGAAGAAGCTGTCCCCGAAGGGCCGCATCGTCTCGGTCGACGAGCCCGATGGCGCACAGCTGCGCAACACGATGCACAACCGCCTCGTCACCGATGCGTTCGTGCCGGGCGGTGGCCGCCCTGCGACGATCCACGAAGGCAACTGGCAGGAGTTCCTCACCGCCGACGGCAAGCCGAGCACGATGGTGATCTCGGAGGGCGCGAACCTCTTCATCACCCCGGGCGCGCGCGAGGAGATCTCGAAGCGCGGCGCGACGGTCATCAAGGACTCGTCGGCCAACAAGTGCGGCGTGATCTGCTCGAGCTACGAGATCAGCGCATGCATGGTGCTGTCCGACGACGAGTTCCTCTCGATCAAGGACACCTACGTCGGGCAGGTGCTCGAGCGTCTGCGCGAACTGGCGCGCGTCGAGGCCGAGTTCCTCATGCGCGCGGCGAAGTCGCATCCGGACCTCTCGCTGCCGAAGATCTCGGTCGAGCTCTCGAAGGTCATCAACACGAGCGCTTCCGCGATCGCCGCGGGCGTGCCGAACTGGCCGGTCGAGGACCGCGAGCTGGCGAAGCAGATGATCCGCGACCACCTGCCGAGGATCCTCTTCGACTTCGCGGGCGACCGCGTGTGGAAGAGCCTCCCGCAGTCGTACCAGACCTGGATCATCGCGAATCGCCTGGCGAGCTCGATCTCGTACCGCGAGGGGCTCGACTTCTTCGACGGCTGCACGCCGGCCGAAGTGGCCGACCTCGCGCGGCGCTACATGAAGAGCGACCTCGCGAACCGCGACATCGTGGCCAAGGTGCGGGCATCGAATCTCGCCGACAGGGATCACATCGCGGCGCTGCTCGAGCGCGGCGGCGCCCGCGCAGGGATCTGAGTATGAGGATCTGAGTATGAGGATCTGAGTATGAGGATCTGAGTATGAGGATCTGAGTTCGAGGATCTGATTTCGAGGATCTGAGTTCGAGGATCTGAGTTCGAGGATCTGATTTCGAGCGGTCGAAGCCGCGGGCGCGAGATTTCGGCGGCGGCGGTCAGGCCTCGCAGTGAATCCTCGGGCTGCCTGGGGAGCGGTCGGCGATCGACACGCGCCCCCTCGGGCCGGAACCGGTGCCTTCTACTTCTTCAGCCGTGCGCGCAGCATCGCGCGCGTCGTCTCGACTTCCTTCGCAAGCACCGTGTCGACGCCATGGACGCGCGCGTCCTCGGTGAGCTGCGGCTGGTCGAGCATGGCCAGCGCCGCGTCGGGCGAACCCAGCCGGTCAAGCGCGCGGGCAAGCCAGAGCGATGCCTCGAGCCGTTCGCGGAAACGCGACTGATCCTGCGCGAAGTAGCGGACGGCCTGCGAGAGCAGTTCGAAACCGAGCGGCGCGCGATCGAGCTGCACCAGCACGCGCCCCAGCGCGATGCGCTCCTCCATGGCGGCGCGCTCGTCGGACGCGATCACCGAGAGGAGCAGCGACCGCACCTCGAGTTCCGTCGCCTCGCCGAACGGGTGCGCGCGCATGAGCGCGTCGGCGGTCCGGCGGAGAAGCGACACCACCTCGGTGCGGCGCGCGGCGTCGTTGGTCTTCTGCGCGGCGTCGAGTTCGGCGCGCGCCAGCGACAAGGCGATCTCGGCGTGCTCGCGCGCGACGCCGGAATCGCCGAGTGCCGCGCGCGCCTGCCCGAGGAGTTCCGATGCGCGCGCGACGTCGCCGTCCGTGCGCGCGAGTTAGCCCTTGATGAAGAGCGATCGCGACAACGGCCGCCCTCCCGCGCCGAGCTCGATGGCGGCGGCGCGCTCGGAGCACGTGCGGGCGTTCTCGCGGAGCGCCGCCCGCGCGGGCTCGTCGAGCG
>JBKCZS010000206.1:0-6510 GCA_046337925.1 bacterium
TTGCCGAGCTGGTTGCCCAATCCAATGACGGCGGCGAGGAGCGCGAACGGCGGAAGCAGCGGATCCGTGGGCTTGGTCCCGATCGCGGCTGCCAGTGTCAAGGCAACGAGCAGCGTGATCGCCACGCGCCCGGGCATCGACGCCTTCCAACCCTGGCGTCGCTCGCAGACCGCGCGGAGATTCGCGAGCGACAGATGCTGCGCCAGCAAGGCCGCGCTCCCGAAGAGTCCGAACCAGAACCCGACCAATTCGGTCTCCCAGTCCGGTGTCAGGGCGACAAGCACGCCTGCCACTGCGGTCACCGGGATCGAGAGCGCGAGCGATTGGCTGGCGCAGGACCTGAGGTGCTCGTCCCATCCCGCCGAGTTCCGCAACCGCGCGAGGCCGATCCAGAGTCGAACGAACCCGAATGCGGCGAGCGCGATCATGACCCACACGGCGGTGACGAGCAGCGTGCTGGTGACGGTGTCGACCGCGCTCTGCAGGCTTCCCTTGTCCGACGGTCCGGAGACCACGACGCCCCGCACGAGCCCGATGAGGAAAACGACAAGCAGGGCAATGAGCGACGCAGAGAAGGCCTTGCCCGCTCGACGGAGGCTTTGGAACGCGTGCGCAAGGAGGCGCAGCCGGGGGGAGGTCGATGGCGTGAACCGAAGCCCGTCGCGCGGATTGCCGCACTCGCTGCAGAGCGGGTTGTCGGTGGCGGAAAGATCGTGTCCGCAAGTCGCGCAGCGTTTCGACGGGCCCATTTGCGGAGTCTACAGCGCACGCCCTCATCCCCGATAGATGCCTCCGATTGGTGCACGGCACGTGCCGTTCAGTGCCAGGCACTGCACGGCACGTGCCAGGCACCGATGCCCCAGCGCGCTGGCTGCAGCCGCTTTCGACATGAAATGCCTGACCCGCCACGACCACGGCGGAAGCGTTGCGTGCACGGCACGTGCCGCTCAGTGCCTGGCACTGCACGGCACGTGCCGTGCACCAGTCGTCGCCGCAGCCGCGAGCGGCGCAAAACGACCGCTGCGGAGCGACGCGCGTGGCGCCGCTCCGCAGACGGGCAGAGGTGCAGGTATCGACCCGCCGGGCTGGCGGCAGGCTTAGTTCTGCGACCAGTTCGAAAGGACGGTCGCGAGATCAGCACCGTCGACAAGTCCGTTGCCGTTGATGTCGAGGAGCGGGTTCGTCGAACCGAACGCGCTGAGGATCTCGGCGAGGTCGATCGCATTCACGGTCTGGTCGCGGTTGAGGTCGCCCGGCACGAAGTTCACCGGCGCGGTCGCGAAGGCGAGTCCGCCGCCCGCAGGCATGGTCGCGTCGACGAAGTAGTCGAGTTCGGTCAGGTCCTCGGTCACGAGCGCAACCTTCCAGAACACGGTCGTTCCGGTCTTCTCGGTTTCCACCTCGAACTCGATCTCGTTGATGCCGGCGCCGGGATACGCCGCCTCGGCCGCCGCGACCGCGCCCGAGACATCGAGCTGGACCATGTCGAGCGCCGCGGTGATCTCGGCCACGCGTGCGGCCTGGTTGCCGACGGGCGTGAACTCGACGAAGTTCGTGACGGACTCGCCGACGACGGTCGCAAGACCGAGCATGCCCGACTTCGGATTGAGCATGAGCACCTCGACCAGGCTTCCGCCCTTCTCAGCTTCGGTCTCGAGGCCGATGGTCATCCAGCCCGCGCCTGCGTTGAGCTCGGCGGCGGCGATCGCGGGGAGAACCGCGGTCGACGGAAGCGTCGGCTCGATCGGCTCGCCCTCGCCGTGGTGCGGGATCACGCCGCCCGTGACGGCGTCGACATCGACCTCGGTTCCGTCGAGGTAGTCGACCTGGAAGGCGAGGATGCCGTGCTCGATCTCAAGCTTCGCGCGCTCGGCCGCCTCCTGCTGGGCAGCGCCGTTGGCGATCTCGATCGCGTCCATGAAGTCGATGGTGGCGGTGTCGAGCATCGAGAAGATGGCCTGCACCTGCGCGGCTTCCTCGGCATCGGTCGCGTCAGTCGCGATCTGGATGATCGCACCGGTGTCGCGGTTGAGACGCGGAGTCGACTTGAGCGTCGCCGCATCGTTGTAGAGGTCGGCTTCGTAGACCCAGATGCCGTTGCGGATGCGGGTCTCGACCGAGAGCAGCGTGCTCTCGGGAACCGCGTTGCGGCTGAGCTGGACGGCGGCGAAGAAGCCGATGTCGGCGGAGGCGATGGTTGCGGCGAGCGAGGAAGCGGTGAGAGCTGCGAGAGCGATGGACGAGCGGATCTTCATGACGAACTCCTGTGGGGGGAAACTGCGCGAGCATTGGTGCGGGCGAACGAGTCGGGCGCACCGGCCGACCACCTCTGGCCGTGCCCCACAGGAGAGGACCATGGCGCGCCAGATACATCCCGCGCAAAAAAACGGTGCACGGCACGTGCCGTGCAGTGTCAGGCACTGCCTGGCACGTGCCTGGCACCCGTCCCACGACACCGCAATTGCCCGTAACTCTCTTTATAGAATGGCTTTATGCGATGCATCGCAGGAGCCCGCCGCGTGCACGGCACGTGCCGCTCAGTGCCTGACACTGCACGGCACGTGCCTGGCACCCGTCGGTCGGCACCCGTCGGCCCCCCGTCGGTCCTCGGTTCAGATCGCGCCGTGGATGAGCTCGCCGTGGACATCCGTCAACCGGTGGTCCCGCCCACCCGAGCGGAAGATCAGCCGCCGGTGGTCGACCCCCATCAGGTGAAGCATCGTCGCGTGGAGATCATGGATCCGATACGGCTGCTCGACCGCGCGGTACCCGAACTCGTCCGTCGCGCCGATCACCGTGCCGCCGCGCACCCCGCCGCCCGCCATCCACACCGTGAACCCGAACGGGTTGTGATCGCGCCCGTTCGACCCCTGGGCGAACGGCGTCCGCCCGAACTCCGCGCTCCAAACCACGAGCGTCGACTCGAGCAGCCCGCGCCGCTTCAAGTCCATCAGCAGCGCCGCGATCGGCTGGTCGACCGCGCGCGCATTCGCCTCGTGCCCCGCACGCAGGTCGCTGTGCTGGTCCCACCGGTCGCCGATCGTCCGCGGGCAAGTCACCTCGACGAACCGTACTCCGCGCTCGACAAGCCGCCGCGCCAGGCAGCACTCGCGCGCGTACACGCGCGTCGCCTCGTCGGGAGCGTCGAATCCGTACAGCGCCTTCGTCTCCGCGCTCTCGCCATCGAGCGACGCGAGTTCGGGAACAGCCGACTGCATGCGGTACGCAAGCTCGTGATTCATGATCGCGCTCTCGACCGCCTCTGCCCGCGTGTCATGCGCGAACGCAGAGTCGAGCCGCGCGATCAGCTGCCGCTTCCGAGCCTGCGCATCGCCCCCGTCGCGCGGCGTCGCGTTCGCGATCGCCTCGCCAACGGGCCGCATGACCGACCCCTGGTGCCGCGCCGGCAGGAAACCCGCGGAAAAGCAGTCCAAACCGCCAGGCGGCACGAGCCCGCCCTCGACCACCACGAACCCGGGAAGGTCGCTGTTCTCGCTGCCCAGGCCGTACGAAGCCCACGCACCCATCGAAGGCCGACCGGGAATCCCGGCGCCCGTATGCAGGAAGTAGTTCGCGTTCGTGTGCTCGCTGAAGTCGCTTGTCATCGAGCGGATCACGCACAGTTCATCCGCCATCTTCGCGACATTCGGGAAGAGGTCCGACACCGGCAGCCCCGACTCGCCGTACCGGCGGAACTTCCATGGCGACGCCAGCGTGTTGCCGTTGTTGTTGAACTGCGTCGGCGCCATCTGCATCGGGAACGGCTTGCCGTCATACTCGGCGAGACGCGGCTTCGGATCGAAGGTATCGACCTGCGACGGACCGCCATCCATGTAGAGGAAGATCACGCTGCGCGCGCATGCGGCCCGATGCGTCGCGGAGAGCGCACGGCCCGCAAGCGGCGAGATCTCGTCCGCTCCGAGCGCCGTGCGCCCGAACAGCCCCGCGAACGCGAGCATGCCGAATCCGCCGCCGACCGTGCGCAGCATGTCTCGGCGCGAGCACGGAGCCTCGCCGAACCGGCCGCAGTGATGTCTCGGCTGGGTGGTCATCGCAGGTAGATGAACTCCTTCGCCGCGAAGAGCACATGCGCAAGTGCGGCGAACGCCGTCGGCTCGCGCGACGCGGCATCCGGGTTCGCAGCGCGCTCGTCGGCGAGGAACGCCTGCGCCATCCCGAGTTCGTCCGCGCGCGGCGCGCGTCCGAGCGCCGCGAACCACATCGACTCGATCCGCGCGGCGTCCGCGCGCCCATCAGCGGCGAGCCGTTCGCCCCAATGTCGGGCGAAGGCGTGCACGAGTTCGCTGTTGAGCAGCGCAAGCGCCTGCGCCGGCACATTCGAAGCGTGCCGTCGCCCGCAGGTCGTCGACGGCGGCGGCTGGTCGAACGCCTGCAGGAACGGATCGAGGAAGTTGCGGCGCACGGCGAGGTAGACGCTGCGGCGTCCACCCCCATCGACGGGTCCGCTCGCCCCAGGACGGCCGCGGCCCTGCATGTGCTCGGTGAGATGCGTCGGGACGCTCGGCCCGCCACGCGCCGCGTCGAGCCGGCCCGACGCGGCCGACATCGCGTCGCGGATCGACTCCGCGTCGAGGCGGCGCACCGGAACCGCGTGCCACGCACCGGCCGGCACCTCCCCCGCGTCCGGCGACGCCCGATACGCCCGCGAAAGCACGGCCTCGCGGATCAAGGACTTGAAGGTCGCGCCATGCGCGAGCTTCTGCGCGAGATGATCGAGCAGCGCCACATCGGTCGGTGCCGCGCCGAGCTGGCCGAAGTCGTCGGGCGTCTCGACGATGCCGCGCCCGAACAGCTTCAGCCAGACGCGGTTCGCGAGCGTGCGCCAGAGAAACGGCGCATCGGGCGCAGTGATGGCCCGCGCAAGCTCGAGCCGCCCGCTGCCGTCGACCGTTCCACCGCTGCCCCCGAACCCGGCGAGGATCGACAACTGTGCGCGGGGTGCGAGTTCGCCGTAGTTGCGCGACGCCCCTCGCACATGGACCGGCTCGTCGAACGCGCCGCCCTCCTCCGCGACGAGCGCGCGGATCGGGGGCGAACACGCGCGCATCGCATCGCGCGCGGCGACCGCGTCGCGCCGTGCGGTCTCGACGGCAGCCGACGCCAGCGCGGTCGCCACGACGGAGTCCGGGATGCGATCGACATCCCACGCCTCGGGCGCTGGCAACGCGGCTTCATCCGTCGCTGCGACGGCGTCCACCTCGATCCAGCCGCCGCCGTCGTCGATGAGCTCGACATACGCGCGCTCGCCTTGGAAGCGCGACAGATCCATGGTCTCCACGCGCCACGCGAAGTCGCGCGGATCGGTCGTCTGAGGATCGCCCGTCTCGATGCGACGGCGCATTCCCTCGAACAGCAGGCCGTTGCGGTCGTCCAGCCAGTAGTTGTCGACGATCAGACGGAGCCACGACGCCTGCCCGCGCACGCGCACATGGAGGAAGCGCTTGGAGATCGTGAATGCGGGCGACCGCGCGCTGCCGACGAGCGCTGCGTCAAGACGCGCGCTGTCGATCGTGCCGGGCTCGGCGAGGCGCAACGACCCTTCCGCAGCAAGCGCGACGGGGGCACCCGACGCCTCGAACGCACGGCCGGAACGGCGCCACGCCGCCCCACCGTTGCCCGCGTCGTCGACGCGCTCCACGCCCGCGTTCGCGACGGGCGACGCGGGCACAGACGCGCCCACATCCGCGGCCGCGCCCGCCGCGAAGAGCGCGCGGCGCGCCGCATCGGCGAGCGGGCCCACCTTCGGGTCGGTGTCGAGGAATCCCTCGACGCGCCGCGTGTTCCGGGCGACGCCCGCGAGTGAATAGAAGTCCTTCGCGGGGATCGGATCGAACTTGTGGTCGTGGCAGCGCGAGCACGAGATCGACAGGCCGAACAACGAACGCCCGACCACATCGACCTTGCCCGCGATCCGGTCCGCCTCGTCCTGGCGCACATCGACCGGCGCATGCGTCGCCGGACCGAGGAACCACCACGCGGTGCCGATCGGCGATGCGTTCGCGACACCCATCGCAGGGCGCGGCTCGAGCAGGTCGCCCGCGATCTGCTCGGCCACGAAACGGGCGGGCGGAACATCCGCGTTGAACGCCTCAATCACATAGTCGCGGTAGCGCCACGCCTCGGGGATGTCGTAGTCGAACTCATGGCCGAGGCTCTCGGCGTAGCGCGCGAGATCCAGCCAGTGCCGGCCCCACCGCTCGCCGAACTCGGGGCTCGCAAGCGCACCATCGACGAATGCGGCGAACGCCGCGTCGCTCGGTTCCGCGACGAACGCGCGGACCTCGGCCTCGCTCGGGGGAAGGCCGCGGAGATCGAAACTCGCCCGACGGAGGAGCGCCGTCGCGTCCACATCAGAAGGCGCCGCGAGACCCGCCGCCTCGCGCGAGGCGAGCACGAACCGGTCGATGTCGCCGCGCGGCCACGAGGCGTCGCGCACGGCCGGCACCGTAGCCGCGCGCATCGGCTGGAACGCCCACGGCGCCGTGTACT
>JBKCZS010000207.1:0-8318 GCA_046337925.1 bacterium
AGACAGACCACCGCTTAAGACAGACCACCGCTTAAGACAGACCACCCTTGAGCTGCTTGTCGCCGCCCCAGCTCGCGCGCAGACGACGCAGCGCCGCATCTTCCGGGCGCGGCGTCGCGGGGACATCGTCCTTGCCGCGGCGACGCCCGAACGCGCTGCCGAATCCCTCGTCTGCCCTCGGGCCCTTGCCACCGCCGGCGCCGCCGGCAGCCTGAGGCTCCGGACGCGCGGGCGGCTCGATGAGCGCCTTGATCGAGAGGCTGATGCGCTTCTGCGCGGGGTCGATCGAGAGCACCTTGCAGGTGACGACCTCGTCCTTGCGAAGCGCCTTGTCGACGGTCGGGATGCGCTCGTGGCTGATCTCGGAGATGTGCACGAGGCCCTCGATGCCCGGCGCGAGCTCGACGAACGCGCCGAACGGCATCAGCTTCGTCACGCGGCCGGTGACGGTCGCGCCCGGCTCCACCGCCTCGAGCGCAGCGGCGCCGGGATCGGCGACGAGCTGCTTGAGACCGAGGCCGATCTTCGGCGGCGTCTGGGCGAGGTCGAGCTTGAGGACCTTCACGGTGACGACCTGCCCGACCTTCACCACATCGGCCGCGCTCTTGACGCGCTCGTGCGAGAGGTCGGAGATGTGGATGAGCCCGTCGACGCCGCCGATGTCGGCGAACGCGCCGTAGGCCTGGACCGAGGTGATGGTCGCGGTGCGGGTCTGGCCGACCTCGAGCACGGCGAGCAGCTTCTCGCGCTGCTCGGCCCGCTCGGCGGCGACGATCGCCTTGCGGCTCACCACGAGCCGGCCCTTGTCCTTATTGAGCTCGACGATCTGCACCGGGAACTTCTCCCCGATGAACACCGAGATGTCGGCGACATGGCGCACATCGACCTGTCCCGCGGGCATGAACGCGCGGTGATGCGCGATCTCCATCTCGAGGCCGCCCTTGTTCATGCCGGTGCAGCGGGCCTCGACGACCTGGCCGATCTCGAGGGTTCCCCAGTCGGCCTTCTGCGTCGCGCCTTCGAGGCTGAGGATCGAGAGGCCCTCGAACGGATCGAAGCGCTCGACGACGAATCCGCGCTCGCTGCCGACGACCGGCGCCAGCTTGTCGCCGACCTGCAGGAACTGTGCCAGCGGGCAAACGCCCTGCGAGCGCGGGCCGAACTCGACGAACACATCGCCGCCGTGGACGCGGATGATCGTGCCCTGGCGCACCTGTCGGCCGCCTCCGCGCGAACCGCCCTTGGGCGACGCGCTCGACTGCTCGAGTTCCTCGATCGACATGCCTCCGAGCGCATCCGCGATCTCTCGTTCGAGATCGGCGTCGTAGCTCTTGGCGCGTGCGTTCGGGACAGACTCAGCGGGGGGGTTGGAATCGTTGCTCATGTGTCTTGACTCGGGCCGAGCAGCGTACATCGCAATGGCGCAACTCACCAACAAGCCAAACGGAATTTGAGACGGCATGGGAACTTCAAACATGCGCGACCCGAACCGTTGTCGCCACCGACACCGACGGCGGATGCGGTTCAGGCACTTCGAAACGGGCGGGCGCACGAGAATTCCATGCGGAATCCTTCGGGTCCGACGCCGCAACCGCACCACACCCCGCGCCCGGCGCGGCGATGCTGCGGGCTGCGGGCAGCGCGGCACTTGGATTCCGTTGAAGGCTCTCGCCGCCGCCCGCAGGGGAGTGTCCGAGAATCAAAGACTCGATCGCATGGCGACACCCCCGAGCGCCCGAGTCCGAGAATCTCGACCGTCTTGCGCCCTCTTTTTGAAGGGGTCGTTATCATCCGATGCCCGCCGCGCGGGCGGTTTGTGAATCACGGAGACAGTCCATCATGGCCAAGTTGAACACAGCGTGGGGCATCGAGATCGGGCAGTACGCCGTCAAGGCGATTCAGCTCGAGCGGGTCGGAGACGAGGTTCGCGTCCGCGACTTCGCCGTCATTCCCCATGTCCAGGTCCTCACCGATCCCGAGATCTCCGCAGACGGAGACCAAGGGGCGGCGGCGAAGTCGGCGGCCATCCTGGAGATGTCGCTCGCCGCGCTCGCGACGCAGAAGCAGCTGACCGGCCAGAAGGTGGTCGTCAACTACAACTGGATGCAGAACCGCGGTTTCGCGCGCTTCGCGAAGCTGCCGGCGGTGTCCCCGCGCGAGATCCCGAACCTCGTCCGCTACGAGGTCGACCAGCAGATCCCGTTCCCGATCGAAGACATCGAGTGGGGCTTCCACGCGTTCCAGAGCCCTGAGTCGCCCGAGGTCGAGGTCGGCCTCTTCGCGGTGCAGAAGGAGCCCCTCGCGGAGTTCCTCGCGCTCGTCGGAGAGAAGCTCGGCGTCGAGCCGACCGCGGTGACGCTCGCTCCGATCGCGCTCTACAACGCGTTCGCATTCGACCGCGGAATTCCCGAGAAAAACGAGCCTTTCGTGCTGCTCGACATCGGCACCTCCTCGACCGATCTCATCGTCGCGCACGGCTCGCGCTGCTGGATGCGCACCTTCCCGCTCGGCGGCCACAACTTCACCGAGGCGATCGCGGCCGAGTTCAAGTTCCCGTACCGCCAGTCGGACGCGCTGAAGCAGGAGAGCGCGACCAGCAAGTACGCGAAGCAGATCATGACCGCGATGCGGCCCGTGTTCGGCGACCTCATCGGCGATGTCCAGAAGTCGCTCCAGTTCTACGAGTCGCAGAACCGCGGCGTGAAGCTCCGCAATGTGATCGGCATGGGCTCGACGCTCAAGATCCCGGGCCTGCGCAAGTTCATCGGCATGCAGCTCAACCTCGAGGTCGAGCGCCTCGACAGGTTCGAGCGCATCGCGATCGAGGGCCCCGCGTCGGCCGACTTCGCCCAGCACATCGTCGGCTTCGGCGTCGCCTACGGCCTTGCGCTGCAGGGACTCGGCATGGCGTCGGTCGATGTCAACCTGCTTCCCATCGCGAATGTGCGCCAGCAGCTCTGGTCGCGCAAGACGCGCTGGTTCGCAGCGGCTGCGGCGGTCGCCTGCGCGGCGGGCGCGCTCATGTTCACGCGCGGCGTCCTCGACAACGGCGCGCTCGGCGATGTCGCCGCGGTCACGGCCGCGCAGGCCGAGGTCAGCACCGCGAAGAACTTCCAGACCCAGCTCACCAGCAAGGCCGCCGATGTCGGTTCGCTTTCGAAGAACATGGTGCAGCTCCTCGACGACCGGGAAGTCTGGCCTTTCATCGTGCACGACGCCGTGAACGCGGTCGCCACCGGCAACACCGCCGACGCGCTCGCCGACGATGTCTCCGGTCTCGTGAAGGCTCCCGCAGCCGGCACCACGCGCATGCAGACCTCGCTGCGCGATCTCGCCGGCGTCTACAAGCTCAACGCGAAGGGCGAGCGCGTCATCGAGATCACCATGGACATCGAGTTCAGCGCGTCGAACCGTGAAGACCACCTCGGCGACACGGTCTGCAAGTGGCTCGAGGAGAACGCGAAGCGCGACGGCGCGCCGTACGAGATCCTCAATGTCCGCTCCAACAACACGATGATCTCGAACCTGAAGGTCGGCGCCGAGGGCGCGCTGGTCGCCGAAGCCGGCAGCGACGCGTCGAGCGGCGCCGCCAGTGGGGCCACGGCGGCGAACGACGAGCAGCAGGGCTTCGCACGGCCCGGCGGTTCGTTCAGCGCCGGCGGTGGCGGCGGCGCCGGCAGCAACTTCGGTGGCGTCACCGGACGCCGCACTCCGACGGGCGACGCGAAGGTCAACCGTCCGGGCGGCCGGCTTGGCGGCGCGGGCGCCGACGGAGGCTTCAGCGCCGGCGACACCTCGCAGACCGATCCCACTCTCGGCGGCAACGCCGGATTCCAGCGTGGCGCGGGCGAGCAGCAGTCGCAGTCGAGCATCGATCTCGACAAGGTCGCGCCAATCCCGCAGCGTCCCGGCCTCTATCCGCCGGGCAGCACCGTGTATCTCGGCAAGGTGACCTTCGAGGTCAAGCTCAAGGGCGTCGTTCCAGCAGCCGCAGCCGCTGCAGAGGGTCAGTGATGGCGAAGCAACTTCCTCCGCAAGTCCAGTCCGCGCTGCTTTGGGTGAAGGCGAACCTTCTCGTCGTCGTCTTCTGCGCGATCGTGGTCCTCGTTCCCGTCGGCGCCTACTTCGGCGCCGATGCTTTCAGTTCCGGCATCCGCGACGACGCGCAGAAGCGCGTGCAGGTCTACAACGACCTCGACGCGCAGAACAAGGCGAAGGTGGAGCTGCCCATCCCGGGCGGCGCGCCGCTGCCGCTCTCGGGGCTGCCGAACGAGGCGGTCGTCCAGGAGTACGAGCAGATCCTCGCCAAGGTGTCCGATGACGCGCGCACGGTGTACACCACCGCGCGCGACTTCAACGCCGGCACCGCAGGAAAGCCGAAGCATGCGCCCCTTGTCGCCTCGAGCGTCTTCCCGGCCTACAACCGCGCGAACCGCTCCGAGCTCGAAGGCGTCCGCTTCCGCGTCGGCGACGCCGTGCGCGAGGCCTACCAGCGCCTTCTGTCCGACTGCCGCACCGGCCGTCCGCCGGCCGAGGCCGCGCTGAAGACCGCGATCGAGGCCGCCGAGAAGCGCTTTGTCCAGGGCGAACTCAAGCAGGAGTCGCGCGCGAAGCTCGACGCCGCGCAGATGGAGCTCCTCAACAAGCAGCTCGGCAAGGCCCGCATCGAGCAGTATTTCGAGGTCGCCAAGCGGATCTCGTTCTATGTCGACGAAGGCGCGTTCGAGATCCCGTCGCGCGAGAGCGTGGTCAAGATCGACCCGAAGTCGCCCGATCGCCACGACGAGCAGCTCTTCGACCTCAAGTGGAACTACTGGGTGATCTCCGACATCATGCGCGCCTTCAGCACCGCCAACAGCGCAACGCCGTCGGTGCTCCAGGCTCCGGTCAAGCGGGTGCTCCGCATCCGCGTGCTCGAGCGCGAGAAGGGCCAGGCGGCTCCCGCCGGAGAGGCGATGGCGATGGGTGCCGAAGCACCGCCCGCCGATGGCGCCGCTCCTGCCGATGGAGCTGCTCCGGCCGACGGCGCCGCCCCGGCCGTGGCCGCCGCGCCCAAGCTCGGTGCGCCGGTGATCGACCCGAAGGTCGACGCCCCGCTCGACTTCAGCAAGCGCTTCACCGGCCGCGTGAGCAACCCTGTCTACGATGTCCGCCTCACCGAGGTCGTGTTCATCGCCGAGACGGCGAAGCTTCCCAAGGTGTTCGACGCCCTTGCGGCGCAGAACTTCATGACCGTGACCAATGTGCGTCTCTCGCCTGCGGATCCGTTCGCAGCCGCGCGCGAGGGCTATCTCTACGGGCCGGAGCCCGTGAGCCTCGTGACCGCCACGATCGAATCGGTGTGGCTGCGAGACTGGACGGCCCAGTACATGCCGGCCGCGGTGCGAACCGCGCTCGGCATCCAGTCGGCATCCCCCGAGGCTGCCGCTGCAGAGGGCGCCGGCCAGCCCGGAATGTGATGGGCGCGACCCGAGTGCGAGAACCAAACCGACAGAACATCAGCGAGGCCGGACACACCGGCTGATTCGAGACTGGAAACCCGCATGAAGACCAATGGCATTTCGTTCTTCGAGCAGAATGTCGAGAAGATCGTGCTCGGCATCTCGGGCGTCGTCTTCGTGAGCGTCGTCGTCTGGCAGCTCTTTCCCAACAGCGTGAAGCTCGGGACGGAGAATGTGCCGCTCGGCGAAGTCGATCGACGCATCGCCGAGAAGACCTCGGTCCTCAAGGGCAAGCTCGAGCAGCAGCAGGAGCCCCTCGCTGCGCAGATCGGCGACCGGCTCGCGCCGACCGCACCCGCATTCCAGTCGCGGCTCGGCGATTCGCTCCTGCCCTCGTCGAGCCTTCCGCGGGTCGCACCGCGCCTGGCGAGCGTGCTTCAGTCGGACGGCGCCGCCGCCGGCGAGCCGTTCCATGTTCCGAAGTTCCCCGCGGTCGCCATGCGTCCGACGGTGCAGATCGACGACACGCTCGACGCGACCGTGTTCACCCAGCTTCCCGACCTGAAGTCGATGTTCTCGTCGTCGGTCGGCCCGTTCGATCTCTCCTGGACCGTGCCAAGCGCGGAACTCGATCTCAAGACGGTCCGTTCGGAACTCGAGTCCTCGCGCGACGGCGCGCAGATTCCGACGCTGTGGTACCGCGGCACGGTCTTCATCGTCGATGTCGAGTTCGAGCGCGAGCGCAAGCTTGCCGACGGAAGCTGGGGCGAGAAGGCGCTCGTGAAGCCTCTTCCTGGCGCGTTCAGCTTCCGACCCGAGATCGTCAAGAACCCGGATGCCGGCCTTCGCGACGCGGTGTGGGAGTACCTCTCGGTTCAGGCCCAGCAGCGCCAGATCGTGCAGCCCGACTTCCTTCCAACCAAGCGCGGCAACTTCTCGGCAGGCGCCATGCTCGCCGACTCGGGAAGCGCCGCTTCGAGCGAGGATCCGGAACTCCGACGGCTTCGGCTTGACGCTGCCCGCAAGGCGATCGAGCGCGATCGTCTCCAGGACGACCTGAAGGGCCTCGGAGGTCCGCTCGATGAAGCTCCGAAGGATGACAAGAAGCGTGAAGGATCCTCGGGGAACCGCAGTGGAGGCTCTGGAAGCGGTGGCGCTGCCGGCGGCCGTCCTGGCGGCGGTGGCGGCGGCGCTGGCGGCGGTGGTGCATCGCGCCCGCCGGGCGGAGGCTTGTCTGGCGGTGGAGCGGCCGGCGGCATGTCGGGCGGCAAGAACACCGGCGGTGCCGATCCGCGCGACGAGCGCACCAAGGAGAAGCGCATCGCGATGACCAAGCGTCTGCGCGATGTCGAGCGTCGGCTTGCCGACGCCGAGGAGCGTCTCAACAAGAAGCTGACCGAGATCGGCCTTGCCTCGGAAGCGAAGAAGACCGACGGTCCCGGCGTGGGAATCACTGGAGGCGACAGCCTCGTCGTGTGGGGCCATGACATCGAGGTGAAGGCAGGCGAGACCTACCGTTACCGCGCCGTCGTGCGCACCTACAACCCCTTCTTCACCAACGGCGGCGTGCTCGTCGATTCGCAGAAGAACCTCGGCGACCCGTTCACCATGGGAACCGCGGTGGCGCAGTGGGGCGAGCCCTTCAAGGTCACCCCGCCCATCGCGTTCTTCGTGATCGACGCTGTTCCGGGCGAGGGTCGTCTCGGCATGGGAGCGGCGACGGTCGAGATCTACCGCTACTACGACGGCGAGCGCCGGCGCGAGCGCGTGAGCGTGCAGCCGGGCGAGATGATCGGCGCAGGAAAGTCGCGCGAAGGAATCGACTTCGACACGGGCTTCTATCTGGTCGATGTGCTCGCCGATCCAGCGACCGACCGTGGCGGCTCCGACCGACGCCCGGCCGCGATCGCCATCGTGCAGTCGGTGACCGGCGAGACCTACCAGGTTCGGGTGCCGCGGCAGCAGGTCAACGATTCCATGCGGATCTCGTTCGAAGACGAGATCGAGCTGGCGAAGGCCGAAGGCGACGACGGCAAGTCCGAGCCCGATGCCCCCGCGGGCGGCGCCGCGACCGGCGGCGCCGGCGCAAGCGGGGGAGCCTCGGGAGCGCGCGGGGGCTGATCGCTCGCGTCTGCAAGACTACAAGCATCGACAGGGGCCGCCAGCGCGGCCCCTGTCGCACTTTTGCCCAGCCGATCGCGCATTGCATAGGATGTGGACAACTCAGGGGAGGCGCCGAGATCTCGGTCACAACGGCGTTCAAGCAGCAGACTTCGGCCAATTCTCGGACTCAAATCTTTCTTCGCGGGTCCTAAAACAACGCGAAAGAAGAACTTGGAGGCCGATCAGGAAAAAAACCGCTCCGCGCGGGAAGAGGCATTGACAGGTTTGCCGAAATCGCTATCCTTGTCCCTCCCGCTTCGGTCCACGCAGTTTCGGACCGCAGAGGAATCTTTGACAAGTCGTTTGAAAGCGTGCAAATGTGTCGCGATACTGCGCGGGCATGGGCAACGCGTGAATTCACGGCGAAAGCCGGGAGTTTTCGTGGCATGTCCAGTCCGAGCAGCGTGTAATCGCACCGAGATATGAGCACTAGGCGACTGCACCTGAAGCGAATCGAAGCAAGCGGCAACGCAAGCTCGGTTCAGTGAATGGTGTTGACCCCATCATGCAAGTGGGGTCGTGATCAAGACCGAAGCCCGGCGGCCATCGAAACCCGATGGATCGACCACGGCACTCGGTAGACGCGATCAAGTCAACAAGGGCACGTGATGGATGTCTTGGCGTCAAGAGGCGATGAAGGACGTAGGAACCTGCGATAAGCCCAGGGGAACTGGTAACCAAGTTGTGATCCTGGGATTTCCGAATGGGGCAACC
>JBKCZS010000208.1:0-6626 GCA_046337925.1 bacterium
GCGCAGGAACTCCCACGCCTGTGCGTAGCGCCACGCGGCTTCGTCGACGACGACGAGCTCAGCGCTCTCGAGGCGGCCCGGGTTCGGCTCGCGCCAGCGCGTCTGAAGTTCCGGGTGATCCCACCAGAAGGTCGAGATGCCAAGCGGCAGATTGCAGGCGGCCTCGATGTGAAGGTCGAGCTTCTCGCCGCCCTTCGCGCGCGGCAGGATGAACGCGAGATCGCGGTACGGATCGAACCCTTGGAAGGGCACGCCGTCCTGCCAGAGCGTGGCCTCGGTTCCCGAGCTGAAGCGCAGCGCGACGGTATGCCCGCGCATCTCGGCGGGCACGCGCCCCGCAAGGCGGAACCACGCCGTCGACCACACGGGGCCCCAGCGAAGGCCGACCTTCACGGGCTTGTAGGAGGCCCGTTTCGCGTCCGCGAGCGTCGGATGTCCGCCTTCGAGACCTGAGCCCGCGGCCTGCCACATCGAGACCGACAACGCGGTCCGAAGCGGGAACACCTGGGGGAGGAGGACCTCGGAGTGAAAGTTCTCGTAACGAATCGCGGCGTATTGGAGGTTCGGAAGCACGCAGGCATCCTAACGACAGGCGTTTCGGCAAAACTGCCGGGATCACCTTCCAAAGGAGCCAGGATGCCAGACTCCGGGACCCAACCTCCGCGCCCCTTCGGGTTCACCGCCTTGCCGTACCGCGCCGCGCCGATCGCACTTCTCGCGATCCTGCTCGGCGCGGTGCTTCTGTGGACGCCCGAGGCAAGCGCGGCGCAGTCCGTGGCCGCGGCGGCGCCCGCGGCGCGCGAGAGCGACGCCGCCGTGATCTCGACCGGCGTGGCGACCGTCACCGGCCTCGCGATCTCTCCGCTCGTGGTGCTGGTCGCGCTCGGCTGGCACGACTTCATCCGCGCCGGCGGATTCGCGGCCGCGCCGGGCGCCCTGCCGCTCCACGCGAATCCGTGGATCCTCATCACCTTCTCGACGGTGCTCGCCTGCGTGCTTCTCAAGAAGATCGCCTCGCCCGCGCTGCCGCTTCCGATCCGCAAGATCTTCGACGCAGCGGAATACCTCGAGGCCAAGTTCTCCGCCCTCATCGCGGCGGGGCTCCTGCTTCCCGCCATCGCCTCGACCATCGCAGCGGCGGCCGGCACCGACGCGCCAGCCTCCGTCCAGACCGCGTCGCTCGTTCCCGACTGGCTCACCTACGCGATGGTCCTCGCCCTCGTCGCGATCGTGTTCCTCTCGGTCTGGATCAGCTTCCATGTGATCGACGCGCTCGTCGTGCTGAGCCCCTTCGCGATCGTCGACGCGGCGCTCGTGACGCTCCGCGCGTCGTTCCTCGGCATCCTCGCGCTCGGACTCTTCATCAGCCCCTTCGTCGCGCTGGTCCTCGCCCTTCCGCTGATCGTCGCATCGCTCTTCTTCGCAGGCTGGTGCGTGCGGCTCGACCTCTTCGCGCTCATCACCGCGACCGACCTCCTCTTCCGCCGTCGCGGCGAGGCGTATCGCCCGACGCGCGCCTTCCTCGCCGCGCGCGGACACGGCGCGCCGATCCGCACGATGGGCCACGCGGTGCCGGGCGCACGCGGCATCCGCTTCTCCTACCGCCCGCTCTTCTTCCTGCCGCGGCGCACGCTCGTGATCGAGTCGGCGCGCCCCGTGCTCGTGCGCGGCGCCATCTGGAACACGCTGCGCGACGACGCGCGCAACCGCGCGATGCTCTCGCTCCCGCCCCGCTACAACCGCGTGGCCACCGACATCGCGACGGCGTTCGGCGCCGTCGAGCGCGACGGGTTCCTACGCCGCGGATGGAACGAGATGCGCGCGTTCTTCGGCGCGATCTTCGGACGGCCCGCGCCGGCGGCCGCTGCGCCCGCGACCAACGGCTAAAGTGCGCGCGTGGATGAGTTCCTCGCCGTTGCCGCCGATGTCGCGGTTCCTGCGCTCTTCGCCGGCATCGTCGCGATCCTCGCGACCGTCGCGGTCGAACGGCTCGGCGGCGTCGTGGGCGGCGTCCTCTCGAGCATCCCCACGACGATCGTGCCGTTCGCGGTCGGCAGCTACGGCCGCAACCCCGATCCCGACGAGTTCCGCCGCGCGATGGCGTTCGTGCCGGTCGGAATCCTGCTGAACGCGCTGTATCTCCTGCTCTGGCGCGTGGTGCCCGCGCGCATCGGCCGCCGCACGCGGTCGCACCTCCTGCTCTGGACAATGCTCGCGACGCTCGGCGCCTGGCTCGTCGTCGCCGGGTCGGTCGTCGTCGTCCACGATCTCCTGCGCCCAAGCGTCGCGCAATCGCTCGCGATCGGCGTCGCCGCGTTCATCGCAGGCGCGCTGCTTGGCGTCGCTGCCAACCGCACGCCGCACCCTGCGCCGAAGGGCGTGCACCGCGTCGGCCCCGCCGTGCTCGTCGCGCGCGGGCTCGCCGCCGCGCTCGTGATCGGGTTCGCGCTCGTCCTCGCGCGGGCGAAGCTTCCGGTCGCAAGCGGCATCGCATCGGTCTTCCCCGTCATCTTCACGACCATCATGGTCGCCACCTGGCTTGCGCAGGGCGCGCATGTGCCGACCGGTTCCGTCGGGCCGATGGCGCTCGGCACGCTCAGCGTCAGCGCGTTCGCACTGCTCGCCACCGTGCTGTTTCCGATCATGCCGGTCGGGCTCGCCGCGGCCGTGGCGTGGCTCGCGGCCATCGCCTGCGTGAGCATCCCCGCGTATCTCTACATCCGTGCGCGGCGTGCCGCGCTTCACTCGCCGCGCGATGCCGCTGCACCCGCCGTCACGCGCGAAGGCTGACGGGCCTCGCCGAGCACGCGCCCCGCGAGCGCGACTCCTGCGAGATACGCATCCTCGACGCGCGTGCCGCGCATCCAGTCGCCTGCGCATCCGAGGCCAAGCTCGCGGTCGAACGCGGCGCCTTCACCACCCTCGTGCGACGCGAGCCCGAAGCGCCAGCGATGCGCGGCCGCGTGCGCGGGCTGCGGCACGAACACGCCGAGCGCCGCACCAAGCGCGGAGAACGCATCGCAGAGGATCGGCGCCATCTCGGCGGGATCGCGCTCGAGCCGCTCGGCGGACCACTCGCTGCGCGCGAGGATCGTCCAGCGGTCGACGCCGTCGCGCGCGCGGCCGGGCTTCGAGGAAACCCGCGAGACCCACGCGAGCGCGTCGCCCGCGCCCTGCACGCCCGCGAGCACTTCCGCATGGTCGAAGGCAAGGTCGACGCGCGTCGGCGACGCCCACATGAGCGCCCAGGTCGGGCGCATCGAGGTCCGCGACGCGCCAAGCGCGAGCGCAGGCGCGATCGATGCGAAGAGGTTGGCCGTCTGCTGCGCCGGCGCCGTCGAAAGCACGAGATCAAACTCGCCGAAGTCGGCCGCAACTCCGTCGGGGTCGGCGCCGCCGACCACCCATCCCCGCTCGCCGCGCGCGATGCGCGCCACGGTCATGCGCGGCCTGAGCTCGATGCCGGGGAACGACAGCATCCAGTCGGAAAGCGCGCTCATCTTGGGCACGGCGACGAAACGGGGCGGCGCCTCGATCGGCGATGCGCCGAACGGTCCGACCGCCGCGAAACGCCCGCGCCACTCGGCGACGACGCCGTCGGTCTGCCAGCTTGCCACGCGCTGCGCCAGGCGCGCGTCGCGCACGGTGAAGTACTGGGCGCCGTGATCGAACTCGCCTGCCTCGCTGCGGCGCGTGCTCATGCGGCCGCCGGGGCCGCGCGACTTCTCGAAGACGACGACTTCGACGCCATGCTCGGCGAGCGCGCGCGCGCAGGCCGCGCCCGAAAGCCCGGCGCCGATCACCGCGACGCGCCACGGGCGCGTGCGGCGCGCGACGATGCGCTCGTAGGCGTCGAGATCGAGCCGCTCCGCATGCCCTTCCGTCGTGCGCGGACGCACGGAACCAAGCACGGGGATCTCGGGCGTGAACGGACGGTCGAAGAGGCCGAGGCACCAGAGAATGCCGCCGTAGCTCGCGGGGTCGGCGCCGTCGAGCGCGAAGCGGTTGTTGAGGTCGATCAGCGTCGCGATCGCGGCGTCGGGCGACGGCGTCCAGCCGATCACGGCCTTGCCCCAGGTCATGCGCACATTGTTGTGGAGCTCGCCATGCATCACGAGCGAGCGCTGCGCGAGATCCCACAGCCGGTCGCCCGTGCGGCCCGACGCGAGCTGCTCCCACGAGAGCGACGCGCGCTCGTCCTTCGCGTGCGCGGAGAGCGTGCGGCGCGCCCACGACGGCAGCGCGTCGAAGGACGAGTGGTCGGGCACATGGCGGCACCACTGGTAGGCGAGCTCGCGCCAGACGAGCAGTTCCTCGAGGTACTTCTCGGCGCCGGCGGCGTGCGCCTCGCGCGCGATGCGCATCGGCGACACCATGCCGTAGTGGAGGTACGCCGACATGCGCGACACGCCGGGAATCGCGGCGTCGTTGCGGTCGCGCGCGTAGTCGGCGAGGCGCGTGGCGCGGAACTCGTTCCAGCGCGCGAGCCCGGCCGCCGAGCCGCCGGGCGTGTCGACGACGGGCGCGACGGCATGGTCGATCTCGAGCGCGGCGACGATGCGCGCGATGTCGAGCGTGCGCCACTCGACATCGGCGAGGCCATGATCGACCATCGGCCACTGCTGCTGTCGCTCCGCGCGGACCGGCCACGGCAGTGCGACGCGCGCGGCGCGTTCGCGCTCGGTCGCCTCGCGGAAGGCATACGCGCGGTCGAAGACGCCGTCGACCCTGTTCATCGGCACCACGCACGCGGTGTCGACCGCGATCACCGCGCGCTTCGTGCGGCGCGCGATCGACGCGGTCCAGTCTGCGTACGGCGCCGCGGGAAAGTCCTCGGTCACGATCGCGTAGGCGCGCGACGCGATGCGGTCGATGCCTGCATCGGGCCGCGACGCGACATCGAGGTTCACCGCGAAGGGAATCCCGAGCGCGGCAAGCTGCCCCGCGAAGTCGCGCAGGCCCTCGAGCACGAAAGTGGCGTGGCGGTCGGAGAGGTACGGATGCGCGCCGGCGAGGCCGCTGTAGACGAGAAGCGGCAGGCCGCGCGATTCGGCGAGCGCGCAGGCGAGGTCGAGCGCCGGGTTCTCGTCGGTGCGCAGCGCGTGGTGCGCCCAGTAGACGACGAACGCAGCGCCCGCGGGCGGCTCTCCCGCTGCGACCAGCGACGCCCGCTCGGACAGGTGCCGAGGCAGCGTTGCAAGCAACGCCCCAAGCGAGGCTGGTCGGGAGGCTTGGTCGTCCATAGGGCTCTGCTTCGCGGACTTGGCCGCGGGGATTCCGACTTCGTGCGCGAATCGGCCGAACGGCCAAAGCCGCGGGACACTGCGCTTTCGTGTCTTCGTATCACGAATCCGCTGCCCCGCGGGCGAATTCGCGGTACTCTTTCGGAAGTCACATTGCGGCCGCACAAGGCTCTTTGCGGAATCACCGCGGAATTCGCCTCAAACGCCATGCACATCGGACGCATGCCACAATTCCTGCTGCAACGCCTCGCGGCGCTCGTGCTGGTCGCGTGCTCGTTC
Organism: bacterium; assembly: GCA_046337925.1. Classification (GTDB taxonomy): domain Bacteria; phylum Planctomycetota; class Phycisphaerae; order Phycisphaerales; family SM1A02; genus QWPT01. The sequence continues at coordinate 5,523 of JBKCZS010000208.1, forward strand.
GCGTGCTGCTGCCCCGAGCGCTCGCTCACGGCGCTGTTCGCCGCCGACGACGCACCGACGGAGGCACGCTGCTGCGGCGGTTGCTGTGGCGGCAACGACGCGGCGCCGGGCGTCGATGGAGGACGGACCGAACCGTCCGACACCGACGGCGAACGCGTGCCCCACGATGGACGATGCCTCGGCGACTGCTGCAACAAGGCGGACTTCAAGGCGCCCCCCTTCAAGGTCGCATGCGACGAGGTGGGCGCCCCGCTTCCCGAGCCGTTGCTGTCGCCCGACGCGGTCGCGGCTGAACCGACGGTGGCGGCCTTCCGCGTCGATGACGACATCGGCGAGCCTCCGCCCTGGCGTCTGCTGATCGTCTCCGCTCGGCTTCGGATCTGAGAGGGCGCGAGTGAATCCACTCGTCGTCGCCCCTCTCACATCCGCCTGAAGCCAGAGCACGCCATGCCTGAAACACCTTCCCGCGCCGCGAATCCCGCGAGATTCATCGCACGCGTCGTCGTCCCCGCCTCCATCCTCGCCTGCACCGCCGTCGTGATCGGCGTCACCGCGTCCGACGCGCTCACACGCGCGCCGCAAGTCCGCGTCACGCCCGTCGCGCTGATCGCGTCGCGTTCCGCCGAACCTCCGGCGTCGGGCGGCATCCAGGCCGCGGGGTGGATCGAGCCTGCGCCGTTCGCGGTCGAAGTCCGCGCGCTGCGCGAGGGCGTCGTCAACGAGGTGCTGGCGCTTGAAGGCTCGCGCGTCGAGAAGGGTCAGCTGCTCGCCACGCTCGACAGCGCCGAGCAGGAACTCGCGGTCGAGAAGGCGAACGCAGAGCTCCGCATCGCGGAGGCCGATGAGCGCGCACGCGAGGCGGTCGCGTCGGCCGCCGAAGAGACCTTGGCGCGCGCCATCGAGCCCACGCGTCGGTTTCGCGTCGCGGAATCCGCGTTGGAGGAGTCGATCGCGCTCGTCGCGCAGCTCGAGGCGCAGATCGAGGAGGCCCGCTTCGCCGCGCGCGAGGCGCGGGACGAGTTCGAGCGAAGGTCTGCGCTTGCCGAAGCCGGGGCGTTCAGCACGGGCGAGGCGCGGAGACTCGGACTGCGCGCAGACGCACTC
>JBKCZS010000209.1:0-4230 GCA_046337925.1 bacterium
GGGTTCGGAATCGCGGGATGGTGCGCGGGATGGTGCACGGCACGTGCCGTGCACCATCCCGGTGCGCCGCCCCCCGTCGGATGTTGGCTAGACTACGGCCCGCCAGCGCGAGGACCCCGCGCGGCGAACCACCATGAAGCATCGGGAACTGGAAAACCTCGGAATTCCGCGCGATCTCGCGCGGCTGGCAGCGCCGCTCCTCGGAGCGATGCGCACGCAGGGCGTCTCGCGCGACGATCTTCGCGGCCGCGTCGAGGCGATCGTGCGGGATCCGGCGGCCTTCGAGCAGGACTCGACCCTCGGCGAGCTTGCGCGCGCGCTTCTCGCGCGCGCCTCGCGCGGGAACCTTGCTGCTGCATCGCTGCGAAACACGCCTGTCGCATGGCGAAGGTGGGGAACCGACATCGAGGGCGAGGCGATCGCGCAGATGGCGGTGGCGGCGCGTCTCCCCGTGGCGGTGGCGGGCGCGCTGATGCCCGACGCCCATGTCGGCTACGGACTTCCGATCGGCGGTGTGCTCGCCACGGAGGGCGCTGTGGTGCCGTACGCCGTCGGCGTCGACATCGCCTGCCGCATGAAGCTGAGCGTGCTCGACCTGCCTGTCGCGTGGATCGAGGGGCAGCGCGACCGGCTGGTTCACGCGATCGAGTCGGAGACCCGGTTCGGCGCGGGGGCTGAGTTCGGACGGCGCGGCGATGGTGCCTCGGGCAGGCTTCGCGAGCACGCGGTGCTCGACGAGGACTGGTCTGTCACGCCCGTGACCGAACGGGTTCGCGATCGTGCGCGGAGGCAGCTCGGGACGAGCGGCAGCGGCAACCACTTCGTCGAGTTCGGGGTGCTTTCGGTCGACGAGGCGCAGGCAGCGGCGCTCGGCCTGCGCGACGGCGGCGAGTATCTCGCGCTCTTGTCGCATTCCGGCTCGCGTGGCTCGGGCGCGCTGGTGTGCAACCACTACTCGAAGCTCGCTCAATCGCTGCATCCCGAGCTTCCGCGCGAGGCGGCGCGGCTCGCGTGGCTGGCGCTCGATCGGCACGAGGGACAGGAGTACTGGGCGGCGATGGAGCTGATGGGCCGGTACGCGGCGGCCAACCACGATTGCATCCATCGGCATGTGGTGCGTCACCTCGGCGCGGAGGTGCTGCTCGACGTCGAGAACCACCACAACTTCGCGTGGAAGGAGCGCCATGTGATCGATGGTGTCGAGCGCGAGGTGGTCGTGCACCGCAAGGGTGCGACGCCCGCAGGCGCGGGGGTGCTCGGCGTGATTCCAGGCTCGATGGCCTCGCCCGGATTTGTGGTGCGGGGCAAGGGCGACCGGGCGTCGCTCTTCTCCGCGAGCCACGGCGCAGGCCGCCGAATGAGCCGCACCAAGGCGCGCGAGTCGCACCGGTGGGGCGAGGTTCGTCGGCACCTTGACGCGCTCGGCGTGCATGTCGTGAGCGCGGGTCTCGATGAAGTGCCCTTCGCCTACAAGGACATCGAGGCGGTGATGGCGGCGCAGCAGGATCTCGTCGAAGTGTTGGGTCGATTCGATCCTCGCATCGTGAAGATGGCTCCCGAAGGCGAGCCGCCTGAGGATTGAGCGTTCGGCATCGGAACGGTGCACGGCACGTGCCAGTCAGTGCCAGGCACTGCACGGCACGTGCCGTGCACGTGTTTGAGCGCTCGCCGCTGCGGCGGCGAGCTCTGGCGTGTACGTGATTGAGCGCTCGCCGCTGCGGCGGCGAGCTCTGGCGTGCATGGGGTCGAGCGTTGACCGGCCGCTGCTGCTGCCGCACGCTTTGGCGTGCAGCGCGCAAAAACACAACCGGCCGCTTGCGCGGCCGGTTGTGGAATCTGTTGCGTGAATCAGGCCGACGCCAAGGCGTCGCTTGCCTCTCAAGTACCAGAGGGAGCCGCCGCAGCGGCGACCGCTCCGCCCTCGACATGCTTCAGGCCGCGGCGCTGGTCGCGCAGACGGCGGCTCTTGCCGAAGCGGTCGCGGAGGTAGAAGAGCTTCGCGCGGCGGGCGTCGCCACGGCGCACGACCTCGAGCTTGGCGAGGCGCGGCGAGTGGACGGGGAACGAACGCTCGACGCCCTCGTTCGCCACGATGCGGCGGACGGTGATCATGCGGTGGATGCCGCGGCCAGTGTCGGCGAGGAGAACGCCCTGGAAGACCTGGATGCGCTCCTTGTCGCCTTCGATGATCTTGTAGTGGACATCGACGGTGTCGCCGACGGAGAACTTCGGGAGTTCGCCCGCGGGCTTGAGCTGCGATGCGGTGACGCTGTTGATGATCTCGGTGCGGTTGCGTGCCATAGTTGGAACCTCATGCGCCTTCCGGCGCGGTTTGCCCGTGCAGTCCGGCGTCGCCTTCGGGCGACCCGTTCGACCGCGTGGGTCGTGCAACATGCGCGGCGCTCTTGTGATCGTTGCGCGCCGGCAGGGGTTGCGAATCAGCGAGTGGAGCGTTGTCGAGCAGATCGGGCCGGCGCGCACGCGTGCGCGCAAGCCGCTGCCCATCCCGCCAGCGCGCGACCTCTGCATGGTCGCCCGACAGCAGGACTTCCGGCACCTCACGCCCGTTCCACTCGCGGGGACGGGTGTAGTGCGGACAATCGAGGAGATGCGCGCCCTCGGGCGAGCGCACGCTGAACGAGTCCTCCGCCGCGGAATCCTCGTGTCCGAGGACCCCGGGCTGCAGGCGCGCCACGGCGTCGATGAGAACCATCGCGCCGAGCTCGCCTCCCGAGAGGACATAGTCGCCGAGCGAGATCTCGAGGGGCTGGAGCTCCTCGATCACGCGCTCGTCGATGCCTTCGTAGTGACCGCAGAGGAGCAGCAGGCGCGGCTGCTGTGCAAGCCACTCGACGCGCGGCTGCGTGAGCTTCTCGCCCTGCGGCGAAAGCAGCACGCGGACCGCAGGGGCCGGGTCTTGCGACTCGACCGCCTTCACGGCGTCGAAGATGGGCTGGCACATCATGACCATGCCTGGACCTCCGCCGAACGGCCTGTCGTCGACCTTGCGATGCTTGTTCGCCGCGTACGCCCGGATGTCGTGCACCTGGCACGAGAGGGCGCCTTCTTCGATCGCGTTCGCGGGAATGCTCGTTGCGAGGAATCCCGTGAAGAGGTCGGGGAAGATGGTGAGCACATCAATGCGCATGGATCCCACGCGAGTCGAGTCTCACCCACGCGGCGTCATCGCGCATGCGACGCACGCCGTCCGAGGCGGGTTTACTTCTTGCCCGGCGTCGGGTCGACGCCGACCTTCTTGAGGAGATTCGCCGCGGTCTCCGAGGGCTGCGCGCCCACCGAGAGCCAGTACTTCACGCGGTCGACATTGAACTGGTACTGCGCGCCCGGCTTCGCGGTCGGGTTGTACCAACCGAGGTTCTCAATGACGGCGCCGTCGCGGGGATTGCGCTTGTCCATGGCGGACAGGCGGTAGAACGGAGAATGGGCGCGGCCCATTCGCTTCATGCGGAGGACGACCATGTCGTCACCCTTTCGGAAAGGCAAGCCTCGGTCCCGTCCATCGCATGATGGACTCTGAAGACTCTGACGCCGTGTGGGACGGGAGTGACCGTCGTGCGCGGCGCCTTCGGCTCGCGGTTGCGAGTCGCGTAGGGTAGTGGAACGCCCGAGGCGATGCAATTGCCGCGGCGCGGCGCGCAGGTGGGCGATAACCGCGCGAGGACGCGGCGGGTGGCTCCGCGGGCGACGCCGCTTTAGTTGAGCTTCGACACGACTTCGACCACGAACGCCGCGAGTCCCTGCCCGGCGCGCGCCGAGGCCCGGGCGCACAGCGAACCGATGCCGGAGAACATCACGACGATCAGGATGAAGAGGCTCGCCGTCTGGACGCGCGGATCATGCATCCAGCGGTAGTAGGTCCGCGAGAAGCCGGCCACGATGCTCGCGCCATCGAACGGCGGCAGCGGCAGGAGGTTGAAGAGGCAGAGCAGTCCGTTGAGAAGCCCGCCGATCCACAGGAAGTCGGCGAGGCGGTTGTAGGGCGTGTCGCCACCGAGGGGCACGAGGTTCAGGCCGTCGAGCACCCCCACGCCCGTCCAGCACACGAGAAAGAGAAGTGCGTTCATCGCCGGGCCCGCGCCCGACACCACGATGCGGCCCTTGCGGCCCCAGCGGTACTTGCTCGGGTCGGTCGGCATCACGCCCCACGCGATGCCGACGAGCAGCAGGCATGCGAGCGACCAGAGGCCCATGTGCACGATCGGGTTCCAG
>JBKCZS010000210.1:0-2700 GCA_046337925.1 bacterium
GGTGCAGAGGTCGAAGGCCTGGCTCACGCAGAGCTCGTCCCACGAGGTGTTGCAGCAGAAGGGGTCCGCGGCGCAGACGAGCTGGCAGCAGGCGACCGTCGAGCAGCCCTGGCCTCCGTGCGGGAGGAAGCAGCTTCCGCCGCCACCGCAGCTGCCGCTGCCGTCCGCCGAGCAGCGGAAGTTGGTGAAGGCGAGGCGCGTTTCATTGAGCGTGCGCGCGTTGTCGCGCTGGTTGGCGATGCCGGTCGCCGTGCCCGCCCAGGTGACGAGCGGCGACGAGAAGCGCGGGATGCGCGTGCCGGGGAGGTACGCCATCACCGTGCGGTACTGCAGTCCATCGGTGCCGAAGAACCGGTGGCCGAGCGAATAGCTGAAGATGCCGCCGCTGTTGCAGCCGCCGCCATCGCCCGGAGCGTGGCAGGCACCCATGTTGTGGCCGAGCTCGTGGGTGAAGGTGCGGTTCGAGAAGCAGTCGAGCGCGGTGACGCTGAAGCCGAGGTTCGCGGAGGAGGGGTTGTTCGCGGGCATGAGCCACGCGACGCCGCAGGCACCGCCGCCGGTGGCACGGACGAGCGCGACGAGGTCGGCGCCGAGCGTGTCGCGGAGCGTGTGGACATTGTCGATGATGCCGTCGGTCGTGTTGGTGAGGACATTCAGGTCGACGCCCATGTCGGCGTTCTCGACATAGGTGGTCAGGCGGGAAGTGCCCACGAGGCGCGCCTGGAGCGCGATGCCCGAGCCCGCGTAGATCGCGTTCGAGTCGGCCATCGCCCAGTCGATCGAGTCGAGGAGCGCGGCCTCCGAGCCGGCCTGCGCGACCGCGGCGTTCGTGTAGACCACGAGGACATCGACGGTGCTGCCGTTGTCGCAGGGGCCGCCGGCGACTCCGCCGTCGCCGCCGAGGTTGTTCAGGCCTCCGCCGAAGATGGGACCGTTGAGGTCGGGCGACAGATGCTCGTCGGTGCAGCCGCAGGGGAGGTCCTTGAGCGCGTTGTCGACGCGCGCGGACGAGACGCCGGCGCGGATGCTGTTCACCGTGGTGCGCATCTCGCCCGGGTGGTCGATGACGCCAGTGAGGCGGCCGTCCTTGAGAAGGAGGGTCGCGTGCCAGGACGCGTCCTCAGGGCTGGTGAAGACATAGAAGGCGCCGCCGTTGGCTTCGGTGCGCGACTGGAGCACGAGGCCCTTGGCGCCGAGCTGGTTCAGGCTCGCCGGCGCCGGTGCGCCCTGCGTGAGTTCGGCGAACTCGGCGGGGTCGAACGAGAAGCCGAACTCGCTGCTGCTCTCCGTCACGATCGCCGGGGCGGCGATCTTGCTGGCAGTGGTTTCGGTTGCGGCAAGGCAACATGTGGTGATGCTCCACGACGCCGCGAGCGTGATCGCGGTTGGAAGCCCGGGGACCCTGGACATTGCGCTCAGCACAGCAGAACCTCCTCGAGGAGTTGATACGGTCGCTGGATGGGCACGAACCCACCTGCGGAAGACACTCCGCACACAGGTAGACACAGCAAACAGCGGCCGCGCCCTCGAAAAATCTCGGGGCGGCCGCAAGATCGCCGGCACGGAGAGAGCGTGCAAAGACACAACTCCATCCCTCGGATGGAGTTGCGTCGTGGAGTCGCAGTCTGGCGGTCGAAGCGGGATTCAGTCGAGCCGCTGGATCATCGCGTTGTAGAACTCGATCGGGCAGCCGTGGCTTTGTAGCGCGATCGGGCCACTCTTCGCGACGCCAGGGAGGCGCGCGTCGACGATCACATGCTTGCCGTTCAGCCAGACATTCAGCGTTTCGCCGACCATCCGGATGCGGAAGCGGTTCCACTCGCCGATGGGGGCGTCGGCCTGCATCTTCGGCGTCACGGCGGCACGCACTTCGGCCGGCATCGAGCCGTCGGTGCGGTATCCGTACACCTCGCCCGAGCCGACCGGCCACGACCAGATGTTCACCTGGCTCTTCGAACTGCCGCGCAGGTAGATGCCGCTGTCGCGCTCATCGACCTCGACGGTCTTGTCGGTGCCGTCCGGGTTCTTGACGGTGTTGCCGTCGGGCCCGATCACGGGGCGCGGCATCCGGCCCTGGTGCTCGTCCGTCCAGCGCCAGTCGCAGATCATCTCGAAGTCGCCGTAGCTCTCGTCGCTCCAGAGGCTCTTGCCCTTGCCGTCGAAGCGCACGACGCCGTTCGAGACGGTCCAGTGCTTCGGCGTCTCCTCGCCACGCTCGGCGCCTTCCTTCCAGCCCTGCATCACGAGCGCGTCGAACATCGGGCGCATACCGCCTGCCTTGAGGTCGGCGGTCATGTCGGCGGGAATCGGCGGCGTCGCAGGCGGAAGCTCGGTGATCTTGAGGTTCTTGAACCAGATCTCGGTGCCCTCGCTCTCGAGGCAGATGAAGCCCTTGCGCGGCGTCACCTCGGACGCGCCCGACACCTCGGTGCCGTTCACCTCGAGCTTGATGACGCCGTTGTTGCAGGTCACCTTGTAGTGGTTCCACTCGCCCTTGCCCTTCGTCATGCGCGCGCTCGGCAGGCAGCGCTCCCAGCCACCGGGGTGCGGACGATCCGGCTTCATGCGCGCGCCCCAGATCGAGAAGATGTCGCCCTGGCCCGTGTACATCGTGCGGCCCTGCGCGTCGATGTTGTCGGGCGTCAGCATGATCTGCACCTCGATCGAGCGCGAGAACGGCACGCCCTTCGCGCAGTACGG
>JBKCZS010000211.1:0-13412 GCA_046337925.1 bacterium
CGCCCGTGCCGCCCGGCACGGGCGGGTTGTTTTGGTGCACGGCACGTGCCAGTCAGTGCCTGGCACTGCACGGCACGTGCCGTGCACCGTCGGCGGCCGATGCGAACCTCGCGAAACCCGCCAAACCCGCGAAACTCTCGCCGAATGGAATTTCCGAACTTTCCCGTTACACCGGCTCGGGGCGGCGCGCTTGGTCTGCAAGGAGGCACTTCGCCATGCAGAACAAGAACATGAACAACAGCAACACCGACCGCTCCCGTACCAGCCCTCTCGCAATTCTCCTCTTCGGGCTCGGCACCGCGGCCGCACTTGCGGCCGTCGCTCCCGCACTCGCCCAGACCAGCGGAAACCAGACGCCCGCCGGCGAGCCGACCGCGCATCGCCCCGGCAATCAGTTCGACGGTGTTCCCACCCCCGTCGGCGGTCCGACGACGCACCCGCCGATCAACGAGACCGACGAGCCCCTTCCGTCCGACCCCTGCGTCACGAGCGTGAAGTCGGAGGACTGCAACGGCAACGGCGTGCACGACCTCTGCGACATCGACAACGGCTGGGCGGACGCCGATGGGAACGGCATGCTCGACACCTGCCAGCTCACCGCCGGCGACCTCGATCTCAGCGGTTCCGTCGACATCCACGATGTCGTGCTCGTCCTGAGCGATTGGGGCACGCTGGCGGAGGATGTGAACGGCGACGGCATCGTCGACGGACAGGACCTCGCGATCACCCTCTCGAACATGGGATCCAAGCTCTGAAGGGCTCCAAACTCTGAAGGGCTCCAAGCTCTGATTGGCTCCGAGCTCTGACGACACCATCCCATGCGATGACGCGCCACCAGTTGGGGACCGACCGGCGTGCATCAATGCTCCTGGAAACCCGCCCGTGCCGCCCGGCACGGGCGGGTTGCTTTGGTGCACGGCACGTGCCATGCAGTGCCAGGCACTGCACTGCACGTGCCGTGCACCGCGTGAGACGAGTCATGAGTCCTCTGACAAAGCAGCCCTTTCGCGCTCGCGACGGGGTGCATCGGTGCGGGCCGCGTCGAGCGCGAGATCGAGCTTCGTTGCGGCGTCCTCGATCAGGGTCTGCCACTCGAGATCGGCTTCGAGGTTCGTCACGAATCCACGCCGCTCCGCGCGTGCGTCGAGCATCGCGAACACCGACTCGACTGCCCGGCGAAGTTCGTCGATCGGCTCGTCGTGAACAGCCTTCGCCCGCCAAGCAAGAATGCGCTCGATGCGTCCGGCAAGTTCTGGATACGCCATCGCGGTGCATCGCCAGCACAATCGATCGGCGGCGCCAGCGGAAACCAGCCCGGCCAGTTCCCGCAGCGCGCTCCTCGTCTCGACACGACTTCTGCGCTCAAGCGCTTCGATTCGCTCCCACGCCGACATACGACGATCGATCGGCTGCGCGAACGAGCGCATCCAGACACGGAAGGCAAGCAAATCAAGCGCCGCGCGCGAGCGCTCGTACGAAAGCAGCGCGTCCTCCGTCGCCGCGCACTCCTCGGCTGTGCAACCCGATTCTGCCCGTGCGGCGCGAAGGTCGATGTTGCTCCATCGTGCGACGACATGTGGAAGCTCGTGCTTCGTGCCGCGCGCCCGTGCGCGCTCGATCAGCGGAGCGAGCGCGGCGAGTGGATCTCCGGCAGCGAGTTCGGGGTCGAGTGCACGGTCGATCCGACTCCGCGAGCGCGACTTGGCACCATCGACGCACGCAACGAGGTCGAGTAGGAAGCGTTCCTCGATCCCTGCGCGCTCTGACTGCATGCGCAACACCAGCGCGACATGACTCGTTGCGATCTGATCGTCCATGACCCAGTCGTTGTGCGGAAGCGCGGCCTGCAAGGCGCTGGATGACGCGACCATCGCGTCGCGCCAGCGCGCGCGGCGCTCGTTTAGCGACGCGACGAACGCCGGCCATTGCTCACAGGCGCATTGCCACAGGAGGCTGCAGAGTGCCGGTGCCGCAGGCGATGTCGTCAGGTACGCTGAAAGCTCCCGTCGTGTGAGCACATCGGCGAAGTCAACCATCAGGGGAAACGACTGTCCTGCGAGCAACTCGCGGTCGGTCGATTGGCAGACGACGGGGATCGGGTCGAGTTCGCCCAGCGCAGCGGGATCAAAGCCGTTGTTCGTGCCTCGAGCGGGAGGAGCAGACGCCTCCTGCGAGGAAGACGGCGCGTGGGAAGCGGAACCGGGCGTGAAGCCCGACGCTTGCCCGCACTCGCGCGCGCTCGCCAGCGAGACGATCCATCCCGCGACGAGGGCGAGGGCGAGGACGAGGACGAGGACGAGGGGCGTTCGCTTCGATCGCCAGTTCATGGCATGTCGCTCATTCGATGCAGCGTCTGCGCGATCACGGGCAGGTGACGCCGCCCGGGACGCGACGCTGTTGCGACGACACCGCATGGTAGTTGACGACACACTGACCGTTGACTCCACAGCGCTTGTAGGTCGCATGGCACCGATGCGGGTCTTGGGCCACCGCCCACGAGTCCTTTCCCGGAGAGCCGCCTTCAACATCGCGGAGCGAAGTTCCTTTGAATTCGTGCTTGCAAACCACCCCGCTGCAGGTAGGACCCACCGTGCACGGCACGTGCCTCGGCGACTCGACGAACCGGCTCCCACCAGCCCCTTTCGGGAGCCGTGAGGGCCGAGGTCAGATTCGCGTGAGCTTCGTCACCCTACCGATCGGCACCCACTCGACCACCAGGATCGAGCCGTCGGCGAGGAAGGTCGCCGAGTGCGGGTGGACGAACTTGCCCGGAACGAAGTCCTTGCGTGCCGCCCCGCGCAGGTTCGTCGGGTGGCCGTCGCCGAGCACGGCGACCGCCTTGTTGTCCTTGCCGAGCAGTTCGACCGCGCTCGAGAGATCGGGCACCAGCAGCAGCTCGCCGCGCGTCTTGAAGTGGCACGGCTGGCGCATCGCGTCCTTCACGAACGACACATGCTTCCACGGCTGGCCCGTGCCGGTCTCCGCGAAATACTGGATGCGGTTGTTCGAGCGATCGGCGACGGCAAGCGTGCCGACGCGATCGTCCCACCACAGACCGTGCGGACCGGAAACCTGCCCCTCGCCCGACCCCGGGCCGCAGATCGTCGACTTGTACGCGCCATCCTTCGAGAAGATGTGGACGAAGCTCTTGCCGTAGCCGTCGCCGACGAACACATCGCCGTTCGGATGGAACGCGACATTCGTCGGATTCCAGTCGTTCTCGTTGCCGTAGACCTTCGCACCCGCGAACTCGGCCTCGACCGGCGCACCCTTCTCCCACACGACCGTGCCGTCGAGCTTCGTCTTGAGGACGCGTCGGCGGTTCACATCGCAGTGGTAGAGATACTCGACGCCCGCCTCGTCGCGGACATCGAGCCCGTGACCGCCGCCCTTCATCTGCGGCATCATCGAGCGGACGAACTTGCCGTCCTTCGTGAAGACATAGACGGCATCGTCCTTCTTCGCCTCGCCACCGACGGTGTGCGAGATGTAGATGTTCCCCGCCGTGTCCTGCGCGACGCCGTGCGTGTCGCCCCACGCGAGGCCTTCGGGAGCCGTCAGCCAGTCGTGCTCGACGCGGTACTTGAAGTCGCCGCTGCCGGTGACGATGTCGCCCGCGAGGAGCGCAGACGCGAAGGAGTTCGAGAAGGGCGCGAGCGCGGCCATACCCGCCGCCGTGCGGAGGAACGCGCGGCGCGAGTCACGATCGTGGTTCGGTTGGAGCATGCGCGGAGCGTAACGGCTCGCGCGGCACGCGGGGAGCCTCAGTCCTTCTTCGCCTCGGGCTGGGCTTCCGGCTTCGCCTCTTCCGGCATCGGCGGCGTGATCGGCTGCGCAAGCGGCAGATCCGCGCCGATCGCCTCGAGCTTGCCGCCCTCGGTCAACTGGCGGATCGCATCGGCGTTGTCGAGCGCGGTCTGCCACACATAGACGCGGCGCAGGGCCGGCTGGCTGCGGATCCAGGCGATGCTCGCCGCGGTCACCTTGCTGCCGACGAGGTTGATCGATTCAAGCCGCGGGAGCGTCCCCAGGCCGGACAGGCCCGCATCGCCGACGGCGGTCTGGTCAAGGCGCAGCCGCTCGAGGTGGGCCATCGATCCGACCTTTGCAAGCCCGGCGTCGCTGATCGAGGAGTTCGACAGGTTGAGGTTCGCGACCACGGGCGCGAGGTCCGCAAGCAGGCCCGCCTCGGCATCGCCGATCGGCGGTTCGGCGCGGCTCGCGTTGACATCGACGAGCACGCTCTCCATCGCGACCGGCTGCACCAGCGCACCGCGTGCCGCCAGCGCGCGGCCAGCCGCATCGGCGCGCGACTTGAGCGCAGGCGAGATCTCGACGGTCGAGCCGCCCGCGATCGCGACGGTGCCGACCGCAGTCAGGGCCGCGGCGTTCGCGGCCGAGTTCGAACCGGGAACGCCGGTGCCTCCCGCCTGCATGTCGGGATACGCAGCGCCATCGTCGATCCACTGCTTCAGGACGCCGATCTCCTCCTGCGTCAGGCCGGGGCCTTCGGGCGGCATGGCGTCGGGGTCGGCCCGCTCAAGCAGCACCCGCTCGAGGAGCTCGCTCTCGGTGCTCTTTCCGGGGACGACCGTCCACTCGGACTCGTCGCCATTGAACAGCCAGGACTTCGAGTCCATCCGCAGGCCGCCCTTCTGCTTCCGCGCCCCGTGGCACTCGAAGCAGTGGGCCTCCAGGATCGGCCTCACCTTGTCCACGAAGAAGGTGTCCGCCGGTGACATCGCGGCCTGCTGAACGGCCGGCGCCTCGGTCGGAGGAAGCTCCTCCTTCTCCTCCGCCGCCTTTGGGAAGAGGACCTTGGTGAGGTAGCCCGATCCATGCACGAGTTCGCCGCCGAGGTGGCCGGTGACTCCGACCGCGATCGCGCCGACGAGCGCGACCCAGCGGAAGGCCCCAAGCTGCGCCAACGCCTCGGCGCTCGGGCGTGCGAGGATCGCGGTGAGCGCCTGGCACCACCAGGCCACGCAGATCAGCCCGACAGCGGTTCCGGTTCCGATCCAACGGTGGAGTTCGAGCGCCTGGGACGACTCGCCGTCGTACTCGTGTCCGGCATTCAGCCAGCCCGACGCCGTGGCGAAGACGGCCGACGCGGCCGCAAGCCAGAGCAACGGCCGAGTGAGCGGCGACAAACCCTGCTGCCGCGTGACGCTGCGCCACCACTCCGCGCCGACCGCGACAAGCGCGAGCGCGATCGGGAAATGCACGATGAGCGGATGCAAGCGCCCCGCCGCGCGACTGAGATCGGGACCTGCCTCTCCAAGCACCTGAACGGTGAAGGGAGCGAACGAGCCAAACAGCGATCCGAGGTCGTTGAACGGAACCATCAGTCAGGACTCTACTTGAAGCCTCTCGTCCAAGAAAGCCTCCCGAATCCCCTTGTGCGACGAAAAAGAAATTGCGGGCCGTCAGAAGCTTTCCGCGGCTTCCGACGGCCCGCTGCGCGGCAGGCGCCGCGCCCCCTTCACACCGAGAGGCGACCGAAGCCAAAAAGCGAAACAGGGCCCGCGAACCCCCGGCCGCTCTTTCGAGCGCAGCCAGGGCTGCGATGCCCGTTTCACTCGGCTCTCAGCCGATGCGGGACGGGCTGTTGGACGCTTGACGCGACCGGCAACCCGCTCTCTCTCCCGCGTTTCTCCGCCCCGCGAAGCCCGCATGACGGGCTCAGGACCCTAAGAGAGTGCCACCATCTTCGCGGCGGTCAAGTCGCGCTCGGCGAGACCGGGCGCAATCCTCTTGAAACACGGGATTTACGCATTCCCGACACCCGCCGCCCCTCTGCCGAGGGGCGATATCTCGGCGCTCAGCGAACCCCAACGGCCTCTGCGTCTCGGTCGGACAGCATGCCGCCGTCCGACCGCTGCCGAACCGTGCCGTCGCGCTTCCAGCTGCGGTCGCAGCGCGGCTCGCCCCGGAGATCGATGACCTCGATCGCGCTCTGGTCCTTCGCCATGACCACGCGGGACACGCCGAAGAGGTCGGGCAGATCGGCCGCGAACTCGGCGAGGTGGTGATGCGCGACGGGCAGCGCGATTCCCGCGTCGAGCGGGTTCTCGATGCCGCGCTCCTTCGCCTTCTCGAGCGCCGAGTGCGCGAACTCGCGGAGCGCAAGCACCTCGCTCCAGCGCGTGTCGCAGACATGCGCCAGCGTGTGGTAGTGCTCGAGATGGACGCACGCGTTCTCGTCGCGCGTCAGCGCGCGGAACGCCTCGTCCGCCGTGTGCGGGAGGATCGGCGCAAGCATGCGGCAGATCGTGTCGGCGGCGCGGTACATCGCGGCCTGCGCGGCGCGCCGGCGCGCGCTGCGCGGCGAATCGCAGTAGAGCCGGTCCTTCGTCGCGGCGCAGTAGACCGCCGAAAGCGTCTCGTTGCAGAGCGTGTAGATCGCCTGCTGCGCCTCGCGGAAACTGCACGCGGCGACCGCACGGCGCACGGCCTCCTGCGTCGACGCGACCTGCGCCAGCATCCACGCCTCGAGGCTCGTCGGCGCGATGCCGGAGAGGATCGAGTCGACTTCCGACGCGTCGAACCCATCGAGGTTCGACAGCAGGTACCGGATCGTGTTGCGCACCTTGCGGTAGCTCTCGCCCGAGACCTTGAAGAACTCGTTGTCGGCGCGGATGTCGTTCTCGTAGTCGATTCCCGCGACCCACCAGCGGCAGACATCGGCGCCGAACTCCTTGAGGAGCGCCTCGACATCGATCGTGTTGCCGATCGACTTCGACATCTTGCGGCCTTCCTTGTCGACGATGAAGCCGTGCGTCACGAGCCGCTTGAACGGCGCATGACCGGTCGCGCCGATCGCGGGCAACAGCGACAGCTGGAACCAGCCGCGGTGCTGGTCGCTGCCCTCGAGGTAGAGCTCGCTCGGGAAGCCGATATTGCGCGCGCGGAGGACGGCGTTCCACGAGCTTCCCGCCTCGAACCACACATCGAAGATGTCGTAGAGCTTCGCGAGCGACGCGATGTCGAGGCCCTTCGGCGCGGCCGGATCCTTCGACGCGTCGTAATGCGACAGGAGCTCGGCGGGCGACTCCTGGAACCACGCGTCGCTTCCCTTCTCGGCAAAGCGCTTCGCGATCGCGCGCACGCTCGCCGAGGTGAGGAAGGTCGAGCCGTCCTTCATCTTGAACGCCGGGATCGGCAGGCCCCACGAGCGCTGGCGCGAGATGCACCAGTCGGGACGCGACTCGAGCATGCCGCGCAGGCGGTTGCGGCCCCATTCGGGCGTGAAGCCGACCTCGTTCGTGATGGCCTCGAGCGCGCGGGCGCGCAGCGTCTTGGCATCGCGCTTCATCGCGACATCGACGCCGACGAACCACTGCTCGGTGGCGCGGAAGATGACCGGCGTCTTCGAGCGCCAGTCGTGCGGATACGAGTGGACGAACGAGTGGTCGTGCAGGAGATGACCGCTCGCGCGCAGGCGCTCGGTGATCTCCTTGTTCGCGTCCCAGATCGACTTCCCGTGCAGCCACTCGGGCACGGTGTCGTCGTAGGTGCCGTCCTCGCGCACGGGGCAGTACGCGGGCAGGCCTTCCTTGAGGCCCGTGCGGTAGTCATCCGCGCCGTGACCGGGCGCCGTGTGGACGAGGCCGGTGCCGTCCTCGAGCGTGACATAGTCGGCCGAGACGACGCGCCCCTTGCGGTCGCAGAACGGGTGCTTGTACTCGAGCCCGACGAGCCTCGCGCCGTCGGTCTCCGCGCGCACGACGACATTCTCCGCGCCCGCCTTCTTCGCGACGCCGGCGACGAGGTCGCTCGCCATGATCGTGGTGTTGCCGTCGATCTCGACGAGCGCGTAGCGGTAGCGCTCGTGCACCGCGATCGCGAGGTTCGCAGGCAGCGTCCACGGCGTCGTCGTCCAGATCGTGAAGCTCGGCGTCACATCGAGGATGCGCGCCTCATCGACTTCCTCCGCGTCGGCGGGCGCTTCGGCAAGCAGGCCGAACGCAGCCGCGACCTTCGCGCGGTCCGCGGCCTCGAAGTCGACATACACCGAGAGATCGGTGCGGTCCTCGTACTCGAGCTCCGCCTCCGCGAGTGCGGTCTTGTTCGCGATCGACCAGTGCACGGGCTTGAGCGCGCGCACGACGACGCCTTGGTCGATGAGGTCGGCGAAGACCTCGAGCACCTTGCCCTCGTAGGCGGGCATGAGCGTGTAGTACGGGTCGGCGTAGTCGGCGAGCGTGAGCAGGCGCTTCATCTGCTCGGCCTGGAGGCCGATGAATTTCGTCGCTGCGGTCGCGCACTCGCGGCGGATCGCCATGTGGCGCTGCTCGGGCGTCAGCGTCTCGAGCTTCGCGGTCTTTCCCTTCTCGTGCAGCTCGGTCATCACCTTGTGCTCGATCGGCAGGCCGTGGGTGTCCCAGCCCGGCACGAACCGCACGCGGCGGCCCTCCATCAGCGCCCCGCGGACGACGAAGTCCTTGAGCACCTTGTTGAGCATGTGACCCATGTGGATCGGGCCGTTGGCGTATGGCGGACCGTCGTGGAAGACAAACGGCTCGGCCGACTCGCGGACGACCTGGATCCGGTTGAAGACGCGCGCGTCCTCCCAGCGCTTGAGCGACTGCGGCTCCGCCTGAATCAGGTTCGCCTTCATGGCGAAACTGGTCTTGGGGAGGTTGAGCGAGTCCTTGTAGGGGTTCTTGTCGCCCTGCTTCGTGCTCGCCTGCTGAGAGGCCGGTTGCTGCGCGTCGGACATGGGGGGCTCGATGATGACCGCGGCGGATTGCCACGGGAGCGCGCAAGTCTACCCGTATTTTCAGGCGGTCGCGGCTGCGGCCGCGTGGTTCAGGCGGTCTCGGCTGCGGCCGCGTGGTTCAGGCGGTCGCGGCTGCGGCCGCTCCCTCTGGCGTGAGCAGCACACCGGAGTCCGTAGATACACGCGGCGGCCGCTCGCTCTCGCGTGAGCAGCACCACAGGCCGCCGCCGCAAGCGGCGGCCGCTCCATTCACGGATGTTCGCCCGGCTTCACGACCTCATCGAGATACTTCTGGAAGTCACCCATCTTGTACGAGATGAAGCACAGCGCATGGTGCAGCGCGAAGTACTCGGGGTCGGTCATGTCCTTGTCGACATCCGACCGCAGGCGGTTGAGTTCGGCGATAACGACTTCAGCCTTGATCTTCATGGCGCGCCTCTTCAGTGCTTGTGGTTCGGATCGGAATGGCCGTGGTCGTGCGAATGACCGTGGTCGTGGGAGTGGTCGTGCGTGCCGTGCGAGTGGTCGTGCGCCTGCGCGACGCTCGACTCGAGCCGTGCGATCGTGCCGGCGAGCGCGAGGCCGACGAGAAGCGCTGCGGAGAGGCCGACGCGGTCGTGCCGGTGGAACTGGAGTTCGGGCAGGAGATCGCTCGACGCGATGCAGATGAAGGTTCCCGCGCTGAACGCGAGCGCGAACGGCAGGATCTCCGCGCCGCCCTCGGCGACGCCGAACCACACCACGGCCGCGCCGACCGGAACCACCAGCGAGAACAGCAGGTTCACGATGTGGGCGAAACGCGCGGGCTTGCCCGCCGCGCGGACGAGCGTCGCGACCGTGAGGCCGTCGAACGGCTTGTGCAGGAGGATGACGAGGAAGGTCGAGAGGCCCGCGATCATGCCGCCGTGGTCGTGCGCCGTTGCGGCGAGCACGGCGGCGCCGAGCGCGACGCCCTCGAGGATGCTGTGCATCGTCAGGCCGATCGCCGCGCCGATCCAGCCGAGCTGGCTCTTCTGGCCCTTGCCACGGGGTGCGTGCGCGTGGGCGCCCTTGCCATGATCGTGTCCGTGTGCGTCGCACCCGTCGTCGCAGCAGTCGTGGTGACCTGCCTGCTCGGGCGTCTCGTGCTGGTGGAAGTGGAAGAAGCGCTCGAGCAGGAACATCGCCACGAACCCGAGGACGAGCGCGAGCATCACGCCGTCGAGCGCGCCGTGGAGCAGACCGTGCGAGAGGCCGCCGGCCGAACCCGCGGGCGAGGTCTCGAGGGCGATGATGATCGCGTGGGTCAGGAGGTGGAAGAGGCCCACGCCGAGCATCGTTCCGCCGACGAAGCTCAGGGCGAACTGCAGCTTGCGGTGGGTGAGCTTGAGGCTTGCCGCGAGGGCTCCGCCTGCGAGCGACGCAAGCCCGACGAGCACGCAGTAGATGACGACAAGCCAGCCCGGCGAGATCGAGCTTGCGGCGGCGGGATCGTGAGCAAGGAGGGCTGGGATTGGCATTGAGGCGGAGAGGATAGCGGTTTGGGCTGCCGAACCCCCGCTCGCGCGAGCAGGCAGCGAAGCAGGTTGCGAGCGCTCAGGATCCAACTTGATCCCACCAGTCCCACTAAAAACGAGCAGGGCCCGCAAAGGCGGGCCCTGCTCGTTTCAAGTGGAGTGGATGAGGATCGAACTCACAACCTCCTCGATGCGACCGAGGCGCTCTCCCAATTGAGCTACCACCCCATGGGAGGGTCGAAAGCATAGCACGATCCCCCGCCGATGCAAAGTGAGTCGGATCGACGGTTTTTTGCGTCGAAAGCCCTTCTCGCCGTCCCCGGTCTCCCTTCTACTGCGGCCCCGTGGCCGAGATCCCAGCCATCTTCGAACCAGCGAATCCCCGCGACACGAGCTGGGCCGACCCCGCGAAGAACCCCCACTTCGCGACGCCCGCGATGCGGCAGTACGCGAAGTTCAAGCAGGCGCACCCCGACTGCATCCTGTTCTTCCGGCTCGGCGACTTCTACGAGATGTTCGGGCGCGACGCGGTGCTGGTGCACAAGCTGCTCTCGATCACGCTCACGGAACGCAGCAAGGGCCTGCCGATGGCGGGTGTCCCGTTCCACTCGGCCGAGGGCTACATCCGCCGGCTCGTCGCGATGGGTCACCGCGTCGCGGTCTGCGAGCAGATGCAGGACCCGAAGGACGCGAAAGGCGTGATCGAGCGTGCGGTGACGCGCGTACTCACGCCGGGCACGCTCGTCGATGAAACGCTGCTCGAGAGCGGCAGCGCGAACCGCGTCGTCGCCATCTCGATCGATGGCGCGGAAGCGCATCTTGCAGCGATCGAGGTTTCGACCGGCGCGTTCACCGTGCACGCGTGTCCGATCGCGCTCCTAGGCGACGAGATCGCGCGCCTCGCGCCGAGCGAGATCGTGCACCCCGAGGAGCGCGATGGATCGGTGAACCCCGAGTTCGCGCGGCTCTCCGCACGCGGGCTCGCGCTGACGGCGCGGCAAGGCTGGTACTTCCGCACGGAGGATGCCTTCGATGCGCTCACCGCGCAGTTCAGCGTGCGCTCGCTCGAGGGCTTCGGCTTCGCGAAGGGCGAGCCCGCGATCGGCGCCGCCGGCGCGATCCTGCGCTACGCGCTCGAAACGCAGGCGACCGACCAGACGACGGGCCGCATCCCTCACCTCCTGCCGCCTCGGCGCGTCGTGCGTGGCGAGCATCTCGGCGTCGACGCGACGACGCTGCGCGCGCTCGAGATCGAGCGCACCCTGCGAACGGGCGCAACCGAAGGAAGCCTCCTCTCGATCTTCGACGGCGCAGCGACCCCGATGGGCCGCCGCCTCGTGCGCGATTGGCTCTGCTATCCGCTTGCGAAGAAGTCCGCGATCGACGCGCGCCTCGACCGCGTGGCGGCGCTCACGGCCGACGAGCGCTTCGCAGACGCAGTGCTCGCGCAGCTCGGCGAACTGCAGGATGTCGCGCGCATCGCGGGCCGCGCAGCGCTTGGCCGCGCGACGCCACGCGATTTCCTCGCCCTCGCGCGGTCGCTCGCTGCGATTCGACCGCTCGCCGACACGCTTGCCCCAAGCGCCGCGTTCGCCGCCGACTGCGCCGAACTCGCGCGCGTCGCGCCGGTGCTCGCGCCGCTCGCCGAACACCTCGCGCGCGCCATCAAGCGCGACGCGCCCACGCATCTTCGCGAGGGCGGCGTCTTCGCCGACGGCTACGACCTCGAGCTCGACGAGACGCGCCTCCTCCAGCGCGACTCGAGCGCATGGCTCGCGAAGTACCAGGACGAGCTCGTCGCCTCGACGGGAATCGCCTCGCTCAAGGTCGGCTACAACTCGGTGTTCGGCTACTACATCGAGCTCTCCGCCGCGAACAGCGCCAAGGCCCCCGCCGCCTTCACCCGCAAGCAGACGCTGCGCAACGCAGAGCGCTACATCACGCCCGAACTCAAGGAGTTCGAGGAGAAGGTGCTGCGCGCCGATGCGCGCGCCATCGATCGCGAGAAGGAACTGTGGGCTCGGCTCCTCGCAGAGGTCGCGTCGCACCTCGCCGCAATCGTGGCGTTCGGCGAGCGCGCGGGCGAGCTCGACGCGCTCTCATGCCTCGCGGGAATCGCGCGACGGCAGCGCTGGACGCGCCCGACGATCACGGAAACCGCGGGAATCCGCATCGAAGGCGGCCGCCACCCCGTGCTCGACCGCACGCTGGCGTCGAGCTTCGTGCCGAACGACACCGAACTCGGAGGCCGTGGCGAATCGTCGCCGACGCTCGCGCTCATCACGGGCCCGAACATGGCGGGCAAGAGCACCTACATCCGCCAGGTCGCGCTCATCGCGCTCCTTGCGCATGTCGGCAGCTTCGTGCCCGCGACGAAGGCCGAGCTCGGCGTCCTCGACGCGATCCTGACCCGCATCGGCAGCGCCGACGAGATCCACTCGGGCCAGTCGACCTTCATGGTCGAGATGACCGAGACCGCGAACATCCTGCATCACGCGACGGCGAAGAGCCTCGTGATCCTCGACGAAATCGGCCGCGGCACCAGCACGCTCGACGGCCTGAGCCTCGCGTGGGCGATCACCGAGACGCTCGCCTCGCGGGGCGCGTGCACGCTGTTCGCGACGCACTACCACGAGCTCACGCAGCTCGCCGACACGCTGCCGCGCGTCACGAACCTCCATGTCTCGGTGCGCGAGTGGAACGACGAGGTCGTGTTCCTCCACAAGATCGTGCCGGGGCGCACCGACCGGAGCTACGGCATCCATGTCGCGCGTCTTGCCGGCCTGCCGCGCGAGACGGTCGCGCGCGCGAAGGAAGTGCTCGAGCTCCTCGGCACCGTCGAGGTGGCCGATGCGCTTTCGGGCCGCGTGCAGAAGGTGGCCGCGGCGCCGCGGAAGGCGCCGCAGCCTGCGACGCCGCAACTCTCGCTCTTCACCGAGCAGGTCGAGCATCCGGTCGTCGGCGAACTTCGCAAGATCGACCTGAACACGCTGACACCGCTCGCGGCGTTCGACCTGCTCCGACGCCTGGCCGATTCGGCCCGCACCTGAAGCAGTGCCGCGCCTGAAGCAGTGCCGCGGCTGAAGCAGTGCCGCGCCTGAAGCAGTGCCGCGCCTGAAACGGTGCCAGGCACGTGCCGTGCAGTGCCTGACACTGCACGGCACGTGCCGTGCACCGATCGCGCGACGACAGCT
>JBKCZS010000212.1:0-4435 GCA_046337925.1 bacterium
GTGCCGTTCAGTGCCTGACACTGCACGGCACGTGCCGTGCACCAGCCTTACCATCCGCCGCAGGTCAGCCCCCGTCTCATCGTGCCCCCGCACCCCGCCAACTCCCTCACCCCCGCCGCCCGCGTGGCCATCGACGCGCTCCTCCCCGAGAACCTGCGCCGCATCCTCGCCGCCCAAGCCGCCGAGGACGACGGCCTCGCCTCGCAGCTCGAGGATGTCGCCGTCGCGGCCGACCACCGCAAGTCCACCGCGCTCTCGCGGCGCCGCGCCGTGCTCGCCCGCACGCTCGAGCCCCACGCCGACCTCGCCCGCGCCGCCGCCGAGCTCACCGGCCTCGATGAACTCATCGCCTCGGGCGACGCTGAGATGGCCACGCTCGCGAAGACCGAACGCCCTGCGCTCGACGCGCGCTGCCGCGAGCTCGCACAGGGGATCATCAAGGCCCTCGTCACGAGCGACGAAGCCGCGATCCCGAGCTTCGTGCTCGAGGTCCGCATGGGCGTCGGCGGCGACGAAGCCGCGCTCTGGGCCGGCGAGGTCTTCGAGATGTACCGCGCCTATGCCGCGCGCAAGGGATGGCGCTTCGAGGTCGTCGAGACGAAGCCGGGCGACGCGGGCGGCCTCACCCACGCGATCGCCACCGTCGAGGGTGCGGGCGCATTCGCGGCGCTCCAGTTCGAGGGCGGCACCCATCAAGTGAAGCGGGTCCCCGCCACCGAGGCGCAGGGCCGCATCCACACCTCGACCGCCACCGTCGCCATCATGCCCGAGCCCGAGGAAGTCGACACCGCGCTCGACCCCGCCGAAGTCAAGGAGATGGTCACGACCGCGCAGGGCCCCGGCGGGCAGAATGTGAACAAGGTCGCGACCGCGGTCCACCTCATCCACCTGCCGACCGGCCTCGAGGTCCGCATGCAGGAGACCCGCTCGCAGGGCCAGAACCGCGAGAAGGCGTGGCGGCTCCTCCGCGCGCGCGTCTACGAGCAGCGCAAGCGCGAGGCCGACCTCAAGCGCCTCAGCGAGCGCCGTTCGATGATCGGCACCGGCGACCGCGCCGAGAAGATTCGCACCTACCGCTTCAAGGAATCGGTCGCGGTCGACCACCGCGTCGAACAGAGCTTCGCGCTGCCGAAACTGCTCGCCGGCGAACTCGATCCGCTTCTCGACGCGCTCGCCGCGAAGGATGTCGCCGAGCGCCTCGCAGCGCTCTGAGTCGCCATCCGCGCTAGACCCCGCGCAGCCGTGCCACAAGCGCAGGGCGGTTGCTCACGCCGAGCTTCCGGTAGATCCGCTTCGATACGGTCGCGACGGTGTTCTCGGCAATCCCCATATCGGCGGCGATCTGCGGGCGCAGCCTTCCCGCCACGAGCGCGCGCGCGATCTCCAGCTCGCGCGGCGAGAGGATCAGGGTCGCCGCACCCATCACCATCTCGCAGCATCGCGACTCGAGTTCCCGCTCGCTGAGGAACAGTTCCGCCATGGGAAGCACCGCGTCGGCGGTCTCGTGAAACTCAAACGCCAGGTGGTACGGCTTCGCGAGACCCTCCGGAGCCGCGCGCGCCCGCTGTTCGGCGGCGGCCAGCGACGCGTAGACGAAGTGCAGCGCCTTGCTCACCGCCTCCGCATCCTCGTCGAGAAGCAGCACGCTCGTCGCGCCACCCATGCAGATCTGGGACCCGACCGGACCGCAGCGATACGACGGGCACGACTCGAGAGCGGCCCTCGACCACGCACGCCTGCCATCGATGTACGCCTGCCTGCACGCGCGGTCCTCTGGGGAGTCTTTCGACCAAGTGACGACCAGCCGACGCATGGCTGACGCGTAGGTCACTCGGGGCATGCGCTTCGTGGCCTTCGCCCGAACCACGAGATTGACCTCCAGGAGCCGGTCGAGGGATTGCTGTACGGCCTCGGACGAGGCGCACGACTCCTCGGCGAGCTGGCCCGCGGTGTACGGCTGCGCTGCGCGACGAAGGATCTCCCACCGCTGCATGGTGGAGACATCCGCTAGAACCTCGACCAGTTCTCTTGAAATCGGGAGGACGGCTTTCTGCATCGTGCGGTTTCTCGCGCCTTGAATCCGATGCATCGCGCGGAAGCGTGCGGCGCGTCTCAAGGTCGCGTTCGCGGAACCTAGCCCGATCATGCGACTATGCAACCGCCCCCGACATCCGAACGCGTGATAAAGGTGCGGCGCGACGACAATGACCGCGCGCACTGACCCCGATCAGGGCATATGTCCCGACCTTCCGCGACCCCGCGCCGGTTGTCCGCCCTGGCTTCTCGCCGCTCAGGCAGCCTTGAGGCGCGTGCTGAGCTCGGTACGGCTGTGGACGCCGAGCTTCTTGTAGATGCGCTTCGAAAGCGTGACGACCGTGTGCTCGCTCAGCCCGAGTTCCCGCGCGATCTGCGGCCGCGACTTGCCGGCTTCAAGCGCCCGGGCAACCTCGAGTTCGCGCGGCGAAAGCACCATGCTCGCAGCGTTGCAAAGCAGGTCCCGATGCTCGTCGAACATGGTCTGCTCGACCATGAAGACCTCCGCCATCGGAAGCTCGGGCTGGTTGAGTTCCCGCATCTCGAAGCCGAGGTGGTAGCCCCGCTTCTCCACCGAATCCTCCGACTGCCGCGCCCGGCGCTCGGCCTCGACAAGCAGCGCGTAGGCGCCTCGGAAGGCGTCCCGCACGGCGCAGGCGTCCTCCACCGTCAGCACGACGGAGGTGACGCCTTGGACCGAGACCCTGCCCTTCTCATTCGAGCGCCGGATCGAGTCGCAGCCATCGATCACGCTCCTGCTGTACTCGCGCATGCCGTGCTCGACCTCCCGCATCAGGTCGCGGTCGAGCTCGACCGACTTGTCGAACGAGATGACGAGCCGCTCCATCGCGGCCCGGTAGCGAATCTGCTTCGTCCTCGCGTTCATGCGCTGCTTCGCGACGAGACCGACCGCCTCGAGTCGGTCGAGCGCCTCCTGCGTTTCCGCAAGCGAAGAGCGCGACTCGAACGCCAGCTGAGCGACGGCATGACCTCGCTGGCTGCGGCGGAGGATCTCCCAGCGCTGCATCGTGCGGATGTCGCGGAGCACATGCACGAGGCCTGGCGCGGAGATCGAGAGCGACTGGGACTTCATGGCGATTCCGTTTGATTTCGTGGAGCTTGCTGTATGCGGCCGACCGGCACAACGACTGTGCCGCGATTCATGCCGTGCGAGACACCTCACTTCAAAGCATGGCGGCGCCCGCGCACGTTCCAAACCCGGAACTGAAACGGAGAATAGGAATGGGTGGACCTGCGCGGGCTGTCCGATGTGCGCACGAGGATTCGAATCTTGCTCGCGCTTCATCCAATGCCCACGATCTCCCGAGGCCGTGTCGTCTCGACCCGTCCCCGATCGAGGCACATATCGATCGCAGCGCGACGAATCACGGCGCCGGAAACGAACGGATTGCTCCGACACGGCCGAAAACGAGCACAAAGCTCGCTGCACGCCGCATCGTTCGTGCCATCAGCGAGGCACACGGGCACACGAGAGTCACCGAATCGCGACAGACGCCGTTGAATGATGAGCAATTGAATTGCACGCTTACGCTGTAGCCCTCGGAAGCGGCTTTCGAGTGTCGAAAGTCGATCTGCCTCTCTCCCTCTCTCCCCGCGAGTCGCACGCGGCCTGGAAACCCCAGCGCCGTGGACGCCTCACCCAACCAAGTCGGGGCCGCTCGGAACAGCGCGCCTCGAAGAAAAGAAAAAGGAACAGCACATGAAGCACGCAACCCTCGTCGCCCTCTCGCTC
This sequence comes from bacterium, assembly GCA_046337925.1. Lineage (GTDB taxonomy): Bacteria > Planctomycetota > Phycisphaerae > Phycisphaerales > SM1A02 > QWPT01. Next base: position 3,788 of record JBKCZS010000212.1, read on the forward strand.
GCCCTCGCCACCTCCGCGCACGGTGAAATCATCGCAGGCTGGAACATCAGCGCAGCTCCAGGCGGCGACCCGTTCCTCGCCCCGACCGCCGCCGCGGGCAGCGTGACCGGCATGAACCTCACCCGTGGCACCGGCCTCACGGCGGTCAACGCGAATACGGCCAACTTCGCGGCCCGAGGCTGGAACCAGCAGGCCTCCGACTACCTGAGCTTCGGCTTCACCGTCGCGAGCGGCTCCTCGGTCAACCTCTCGTCGCTGCAGATCGGCACGCGATCGGAGGGCGGCGCCCCTGGAATCCTCGCGCTGCGCTCGAGCGTCGACGGCTTCGGTTCGGACCTCTTCACCTTCAACCAGGCCGCGACCGACGGCGGCGAATGGGGCCCGGGCGCCGGCTTCATCTTCTCGGTCATGGACCTGAGCGCGCTGACCAACCTCACCGGCACCGTCGAGTTCCGCATCTATCAGGTCGGCAACACGGCCGCGAATGGCGGCGCCACAGACCCGGCCCGCCACTTCCGCCTCACCAACTACTTCTTCGGCGGCGTCGACCAGGGCAACATGAGCTTCTCTGGCTCGGTCGTTCCGGCACCGGGCGCGCTCGCGCTCCTCGGCCTCGGTGGCCTCGTCGGAGGTCGCCGCCGCCGCTGA
>JBKCZS010000213.1:0-7332 GCA_046337925.1 bacterium
CACTGCACGGCACGTGCCGTGCACCAGTTGTCCGTGCACCGGTCGGCGGACAGCGCCCAACGCCGCTGCCGCAAGCAGCCTCCGCTCAATCCTGGTGCTTCTGCCGCAGCCGCGGCGACAAGCGCAGCATCCACTGCACGCGCTCGAACTCGTTCAGCCACTCCTGCATGACCGCCGCGGTCTCGTCGGCCGGAATCTCCGCCCACGGCAACTCGCACGCGGCTCCCAGATGCCGCCGCGCGAGCCCTCGATAGCGCGCCAGAACGCGGTCGCCGAGGATCGAGCACACCTCGCCGTCCTCGGCGGCGAAGACCACCGTGGGCACGCGACCGCCGCCGCAGATCCGCACGCGCGTCGAGAAGTCGGCCTCCTCGTCGCGGTCGACCCACCGAAGGTCGATCGTCGGGCAACCCTCGGCGATCCGCGCAAGAAGCGGCCCCTGCTGCACGCAATCGCCGCACCAGGTGCCGCTGACCACGATCACGCGCATCTGCCGAGTGAAACTCGCAAGCAGCGCCCGCTGCGCATCGGAGAGCGCCACGCGCTCGTAGACCGCCTGCCATCCCCCCGCGCGCGAGGGGTCGGAGGCGAGGTACGCCGCGTAGGGCTTCGCGCGGGCAAACACCGATTCGAAGATTTCGCGCTCGATCATGTCAGCGATCCAACTTTCACAGGACGGAGCGCCGCGACGGAAGCATCCTTCGCTCCGTCGGGGCCGACTCCAAGGGGCAAAGCGTACACTTGATGCCCATGCGCGGCTCGACCCTCCTCAGCCTCCTGCTCCTCCTTGCAGCGCCCTCGGCTGCGTCGGCTGAGACGCGCGCGCAGGATGCAGCCCCGCCGCAACAGCAGCCCGCCGAGCCCCCGCCGCCCCCACAGCCGCTCGTCCCGCTTGCCGACGCCTCTCCGATCGAATCCGAGGCGCTCAACCGCCTTGCGACCTCCCGCGCGTGGACATCGCGCGCGCTCGCCGCGATGCGCCTCGAGCGCTTCGACTGCCCCGCGAGCGCCGGCCGCCTCATCTCGCTGACGCGCGACCCGGCGTGGCGGGTGCGCGCCTACGCATTCGCGGTGCTCGCGCGCCGCGGCGTCGTGCTGCCTACCGACATCCTCGAAGCGGAGCGCGACGAGCGCGTGCTGCGCGCCATCGTGCGCGGCCGCTACGCGCTCCCGCTCGCCACGATCGACGCGAGGATCGCGAACATCGAGCGCTCGCAGCGCCCCTTCGAGGCGATGGTCGCGCTCGAGGTCCTGGCCGCGCTCGACCGTGCGAGCGACGACACCCTCGCGAAGGATCCAGCCAACAAGGAGATTCGCGAGCGCATGGGCGAACTCCTCGGACGGATCGTCCTGCGCATGAGCCGCACCGAGGCGGGCGCGCTGTCGCCTCGGCTCGCCGCCATCACCGCAGGCCCCGATTCCGGCCGCGACTACCGCTGGCGCGAGTGGTACCGCAAGGGCAAGAACAAGCCGGGCTTCGAGCCCGCCACCATCGTGCCCGGCGTTCCGTCCGGCGAACGCCTCGTGCCGCCGAACAAGGTCGCCGAACTCGACGCCGCTGGCTTCATCGCCTTCGAGGGCTACCTCGCGAGCGTCGCAGACCGACCGATGGACCTCGCGGTCCTGATCGACTGCACCGCAAGCATGTGGCGCGAACTCTCCGACGCGCAGTCGAGCGCCGACGACCTCGTCGAGTTCCTCGGCAGCGTCACGGGCGGCGTGCGGATCGCGATCATCGGCTACCGCGACCGCACCGACGCGTGGGAGACGAAGGCGTGGGACTTCACCCGCAGCATCGACGAGGCCCGCAACAGGCTGTGGTCGCTCTCCGCCGAGGGCGGTGGCGACGAGCCCGAAAGCGTGCACGCGGCCATGAAGACCGCGCTCAGCCGCTTCAGTTGGCTCCCCGATGCGCGCCCGCCGACCCCGCAGCCGATCCGCGCGCTCGTGCTCGTCGGCGACGCGCCCCCGCACCCCGGCGAAGGCACGCTGTGCGTGGAACTGGCGAGGAAGGCGTTCGCGCGCGGCGTCCGCACCTATGGAATCGTCGCCCGCGACCAGGAGGCGAATCTGAAGGAAGAGGGTTCCGAACGCGCGAAGCCGCCGAGCGACGCGGAGAAGGACGCGAAGAAGCCGCGCGGCAAGAAGGACGGCGACGGCAACGCCCCCGACGGCCCCGTCGGCCGCAACGGCCAGAAGCAGGTCGAGCCGCCGAAGGCCCCGCCGCCGTCGATGCGCAAGAGGCCGAGCCACACCTGGTTCCCCGAGATCGCCGAGGCTGGCGGCGGGCGCGCCGAGATCATCAAGGACGACGACTCGCTCGTCGCGGAGATCGCCGAGCTCACGATCGCAGACAAGTACCGCGCCGAGTTCCGCGACTTCTTCGCCGCCTTCCGCGTGCTGTGCCGTTGACGGCCGGCGGCGCGTTCAGCGGCGCCACTCGGTCGGAAGCGCCTCGCCCTTCACGAGCGCGTAGCAGCGCTCGAGCAGTTCGCGGATTCCTTCACCGGTCGCGGCCGAAATCACCACGGGATGCTCGTGCTTTCCAAGGCCGATCTCGGTGGCAAGACGCCGAACCCGCTTGGCCCGCTCGTCGTCGGCCACGAGGTCGACCTTCGAGAAGACGACGATCTCCGGCTTCTCCGCCAGGATCGGCGAGAACGCATGAAGCTCCTCGCGGATCGTGCGGTAGTTGTCGGCCGGCCGCGAACCGTCGAGCGGCGCGAGGTCGACGAGATGGACGATCGCCTTCGTCCGCTCGATGTGGCGCAGGAAGTCGTGGCCGAGACCGGCACCCTCGCTCGCACCCTCGATGAGGCCGGGGATGTCCGCAAGCACGATGCGCCGGTCGCCGGGGAGTTCCGCGATCCCGAGCTGCGGCTTCCGCGTGGTGAACGGGTAGTCGCCCACCTTCGCGTTCGCGCGCGTCGACTTTCCGAGCAGCGTCGACTTGCCGGCGTTCGGCAGCCCGACGAACCCGATGTCCGCGATCAGCTTGAGTTCGATCCGCAGCGTGCGCTCCACCTGCGGCCCACCGGGCGTCGACTCGAGCGGCGTCTGGTGCGTCGCGCTCTTGAAGCGCTCGTTGCCCCAGCCGCCGCGGCCGCCGTGGGCGACGATGACCTGCTGGCCTTCCTCGATGATGTCGGCGACGAACTCGTCGGTCTCCGCATCGTGGACGACCGATCCGAGCGGAACCCGCACGAGGAGATCGGGCGCGTCCGCGCCGTGGCAGCTCTTCTTCGAGCCGTTCTCGCCGTTCTTCGCGAAGAGATGGGGTCGATGCTGGAACTCGACGAGCGTGTCGAGGTGCGAGTCACCCACGAGGATCACATGCCCGCCACGGCCGCCGTCGCCACCGTCGGGTCCACCCTTCATGATGGACTTCTCGCGGCGGAGGTGGACGGCGCCATCGCCGCCCTTTCCGCTGCGCACATGGATGATGGCTTCGTCGACGAGCATCGCTGGAATTGCCGGAACACAGTGTCGGCGCATGCTGCGCCGAAAGCAAACGCCGCGCGCAGGCGCACGCGGCGTTGGATTGATCGATCAGAGCCGGGTCATGGCGCGAAGGCGCCCGATCCGCTCACGAAACGTACGAGTAGCGCGGCATGTTCGGGTCGCTCGGCACGATGTGCACGCGGCCACCCTTGAACACGACCTTGCCCTCGGCTTCGGCCATGAGCGTGAAGTCCGCGCCCATGTGAACGAGGTAGCCCGGCTTCCAGACGGTGCCGCACTGACGGACGATGATCGAGCCGGCCTTCGCCGTCTCGCCGCCGTAAAGCTTGATGCCACGGAACTGCGGGTTGGAATCGCGTCCGTTCTTGGTTGAGCCTTGACCCTTCTTGTGTGCCACGACGGAATCTCCTAGCCGAAAATCGTTCTCACATCCGACCAAGCGACGGAGCGGCGACGCCGCCTCGTGCACGGTCCTGAGTCGGGAGAGGATACAGAACCCTCAGCGGAAAATCCACCCGCGGGAAACGATCGGGTGGGTCTCGGTTCCCGAGGGCCGGGGGTCGCCAGCGACCAGATAATCAATGCGCGCGGTCTTCCGGAGGGTCACCATCTCGCCCGTCTTGGGGTTGGGACGCTTCTCGGTCTCCTTCGAGAGCCCCTGCACCATGACCGTGAGTTCGGTCGGCTCGAGGTCCTCGGCGCGGAACACCACGAGACCGGTCTTCGCATGGGTCTTGCCCTGGAGGACCATGCCCATGATCTCGAACTGGTCCTCGAGCAGCGGGTTGCCGAGGAACTCCTTCAGTTCGCGGTTGACGCGCGTCGGCACGCCATCGCCCTGGCGCACGATGCGGCCATCGTCCACGAGGAGCTCGATGCGCGGCGCGAACCGCTGCTCCTTGCCCGTGTTGTTGACCAGTTCATAGGTGAAGTACCAGAAGTGCTGGCCCGACTCCGGGTCCTTCCAGAGACGCAGCTCGCTCGGCGCGAAGTCGAGTTCCTTCGCCTCCTTCGCCTGGGCAGCCGAGGCCACCGAGGTCGCGAGGGGCGATGCCACCGTCAGCACCGCGAGCGGCATCGCCAGGAGCGAGAGCGGCATAGCTTGGAGCGCGGAGACGGAAAGCACGGACGAGAGGAACTTGGCAACACGCATGGGTGACTCCGTATGGGCCGCGACGGACCCTCTTGATGAACCGCAGATTGTAACGACTGTCCGCCGCCCGAAGGCCCCTCCCGCCCCTCGAAGCGGGACCCTTTCCCGCAGAAGCCCGCTCCAGAATCGGCGTGCATGGGATAGGCTCTGCCGCTCTTCTACGCGCCCCGCCGCGCAGTCCGCGAGAAACCCCCGAATGACCGCTTCGCCGCCGGCCTATGAAGTCGTCCGAGTCGATCCGAACAGGACGAGCGATGCCATGTCGGCGCTGCTCGGCGCGGGCCCTGCGGCGGCGGCTCGGTTCGTCCAACAGGCGAAGAGCGCCGCGATCCGGCTCGACCTCATCTGGTGCGTGGCGGACGCTTCGGGGCGCTATCGGTTCGCCGTGCTCGCGGTCCCGAGCGTCGGGCGCACCTCGATGCTGGTCGCGTCTCATGCCCGCGATGCCTCGGAGTGCGCGCTGCTCGGCAGGGCCGTCGCCGCCGCCTGCGATGGAAGCAGCGTCGACGCCGACCTCGCGCAGGCGCTCGTCGACCCCGCTTTGCCGCTCGACATCGCGTCGTTCGAGGCGGGTGGGCTCCGGCGGATGGCGACGCTCGAATATCTCGAGCGCGCCCTGCCCCGGTCAGGCCCGCTGCCCCCGCCAACCGTCCCGCCAGGCTGGTCGATCGAGCCGATCGCGCCGAGGGACATCCTCGACGGGACGGACCCGCACGCTCTCGGAGCGGCGCGCCGAGGCGAGCTCATCGCGCTGCTCGAGTCGACCTATGTCGACACGATGGACTGCCCGGGACTCGCCGGCATGCGCGCGACGGCCGATGTCCTCGACGGGCACTTCGGGTCGGGCGCGCGGCGCCGGCACTGGTTCATCGCTCGCGAGGAAGGCAGGCCCTTCGGGCTCTGCCTGCTCAACACCTCGCCCGACGGCACCAGCGCGGAGCTCGCCTACTTCGGCGTCGCGCCGTCTGCGCGGGGCCGCGGCATCGCGAAGGCGCTGCTCGCGACGGGACTGCATGCGTGCAGCACCGCGCGCATCTCGACCGTGACGCTCGCGGTCGACTCGCGCAATCTGCCTGCGAAAAGGCTCTACGACGCGCACGGCTTCCGCAAGACCATCGCGCGCGTCGCGCTCGTGAAGCCGCTGCGCGCATCGGACGCGAAGTAGCGCGCCGCGCGGCGCGCGACACCGACGCACGGCGACCCTGACTGCGTCGACGAGTCGATCGCGGCGCGCTTGTCAAGGCGTGTTGGCCGCGAGCGGATCCAAAATCTTTTCGCAAGCCCGCATCTCCGCCGCGACTCTTCCGCCGTTTATCCACAAGAATCGCCCGAGGCGTCGCGCTTCGCATCGATTCATCGCAAACCGCGTGATTCACGGCAGTTCCGCATCGAAGCGGCGAAATCGTTCTTCACGCGGCTTGAACAGTTCCGAAGTCGCAGTACAGTTCGCATCGCTCGCAGGGACGCGGGCCTCCGCAACGGTTTGTCGCGGAGCCGAGAAGGACCGTCGCGATCCCCCGTCCCTGGTCGTTCGCGGGCAGCCCGCGCGAAGCGTTTCGCTTCCGCATGGATGCCGCGCCGCTCAGCCAAGTCCGGGTGCTCGCGGCGCGCACGCCACAGTCAGTGTCGGGTCGTGCGCGGCAATCGGTCCCAGTTCGGTGGTGGACTCCCCTCTCTTCTGATCACTCGTGTGTGGCAGGTCTTGCGGCCAGGCCCTCTGTGTCCGTCCGCATTTTGTCGGCGTCGCGTCGCTCCCGTCCCGTGCGTTCGTCCCGCACGCCTCGAGCATCGCTTGCGTAGGCCTAGGCAGACCCCCACCCACCCAGCGTCCCTCCCGCATCGATGCCGAACACCCGCGCCCTGATCGACGCCCACGATGAATCCGACTCGAGAGCGGCGGAGCTGCCCTCGGGTGGCCGAGCGAAGGCCCTCCAGCGTCGCCAGACGGAGGAATGCGTTCGTGATGCGCTCCGCACCGCCATCGGACCGCATCGGTTCGGCCTGTGGTTCGACAACGGAACGGCCGTCAGCGTCCGCGAGGGCGCCATCGAGGTGCGCGCCGCCAACACCTATGTCTGCGACTGGATCAACCGCCACTTCCGCGAAGCGCTCGAGTCGGCCGCGGCGCAGGCTTTCGGCGGTCCGGGCGAGGTGATCGTCTCGGTCTCCGAGGCCGGTGAAGTCGAAGCGACCGCCGCCAGCGCGGCCACCACCGCCGCCGCGCGGGGCGCGGAGCGCCGACGACGAACCGACGCCGGCGCGGATGTCGCGCGTGAGGCCCAGCAGCAGCCGAGCCCCCGCGCCGCCCGCACCTCCGCCGCCGCGGACGGCACGGTGGCGCGCCCCTCGCGCGCGCAGTCGTTCCGCCGCCTCGAGGACTTCGTCGTCGGCGAGTCCAACCGCCTCGGCTTCGCCGCGAGCGAGCAGTTCGGAGACGGTTCCGCAGAGGCGCCGTCGATCCTGTTCATCCACGGCGAGTGCGGCGTCGGCAAGACGCATCTGATCCAGGGAATCTGCCGGCGCCGCCTCGAGCGCGCCCCGCGCCAGGTCATCCGCTATGTCACGGCCGAGCAGTTCACGAACGAGTACATCGCTTCGGACCGTGCGGGCACGCTCGTCGACGTCCGCAAGCGCCGGCGCCGCGTCGATCTACTCGCCATCGACGACATCCCCTTCTTCGCGAACAAGACCGCGACGCAGGCGGAGTTCCTCCACAC
>JBKCZS010000214.1:0-6859 GCA_046337925.1 bacterium
GTCGTGCGTCGTCGCGCCCGGCGTGCACGGGCCGAAGCACCACGCCGATCTCGTCGCCGCCGTTGCGCTGCAGCTCGCGCGCGCGGGCGTCGCGCGCGAGTCGATCGACGCCGAGCCGCCGTGCACCTACGCCGACCGCGCGCGTTTCTTCAGCTATCGCCGCGACGGCGTGGCGAGCGGGCGGCTGGCGGCGATCATCGCGCCGAACGGCCCGTAGCACGCCACGACTTGCGACGCCGAGGCCTCCCGCTCGGGCTTCGCTTCGCTGCGCTCCGCCTTCGATTCAACTACCTGCACGCTTCGCGCGCTCACGCGCGATCAGATCGCCGGTGTCCGCAACCGCTTCGCGCAGTTTCCAGCCGTTCTCCAGCGCCTTGTCGAGCGCAGGAACGAGTGCGTCAAGCAGATTGGACGGGTCCGCGTGCACGTCGTCCATGCGCTCGCGATACGCGCCCATGCGCGCATCGAACTCCTCGCGCGTCGTGGCGTTGGCAACGGCAATGGCGGACTCGTAGTAGGCATCGAGCCGATCCGTGATCTCGCGGCGCGATGGGAACGCCGTCGCCGCGGCCGGTCCTGCAAGGAACTCGACCGCTGCGCGCGTTTTCGGCCTCTCGTCGGCGGCCGAAAGATCCGACATCTCCACGAGCGCGCGCCACCATGCCCGCGGGAGCAGCACCCCATCGCCGTTCCCATCGTCGCTGAAGCAACGCTGGATGAAGTCGAGCATCATCAGTCGCTCGCCTTCGACTCCGATCGCAATCCCGCTGGTCTGTGCGCGTACCAGCTCGCCCAGCCGCACGAGGTGCGCATCTGTGAACATAGCTGGCGTTTGCTCGACCGCGCGCCGCACCTCGTCAAGCACGACGCGCTGGACGCGGATCTTCACGAGCTCGGTGACCAGAATCGGAAACTCGCCGACATGGCGTGCCGACATGCTCGCGGCCTCGACCGATGCGACAAAGTCGTCGCCGCGGCCGTCCTTCGCGGCGATGCTTGCATCGAAGCACAGGAGCTTCGCGCTGCGGAGCAACACCGCGATCTGCGGCAACTTGGCCATAAAGAGAGAGGAACCGTACGGTCCGTCTGCGCGGCCTGGTTCCTCCATGATCAACGACTCGAGTCCGAAGAACCTGACCGCGGCGTCATCGGCCATCCAGTTCGCTTTGATGCCGAGTCCGAAGACCGGCCGCGTGCGGACCGCACGCAGCAACTCGATCGTTCCGCCCATCTCGGCAAGCACCGCACGCGCGGTCGCCTCGGCGGTGGGATCTTCATCGACGCGGAGCAAGGCTTCCTCGATGGCACCGACGCTGTTGATCGCCCACTCCTCTCGGTATCGCCCCGACTCGTCGGCGAGCGCGGCGATATAGAGGTCGAGCGCCCGTCCCTCCGGCCCCGCCTCCGGAAGCTGCGCGTTCACGATGGCGCGCGCATCGAAGGAGATGACGGGCTCGCGCAGGTAGAGCACCGTCGCTGAACCGAGATACACCGCAAGCACGGCCGCGACACCGATCGAACCCCACTTGACGAACATGCCAACCACACGGTCGAACGGCGTGCGCTTCGCGATGGCGCCCGCGCGCAGGTCGCGCGCGCTTTGACGCGCATCGCCGTACGACGCCATCAACGCTTCGGCCGACTTGCCTGCGGCGAGCCCTTCGCTGAAGTGCGATGCGAGCTCGGCCGCGATATCGAGCTGCTCCGCGCGGCGCAAGCGGGTGCGCGCGACGAGCGATCCGATGAACGCCTTGAGTTCCTCGGGCAGCGCGGTCGCTGCCAGCGTCGCGTGCACGGCGCGTCTCGTTCGTCCGAACATGGTGCCTCCAGTCACTTGACCGTCTTCGATTCCGCGAACGCCTGGAGTCGCGCGAAGTCCGCGACCGCTTCATCGATGCGCGCCTCGAGATCGACGGGCTTGACGACGGTCAGTCCGCTCAGCGGCGATTGCTCGTCCGCGATTCCCTGCTGCACGGTCTTCGCGAACCGCTGGCGCAGCATGGCGGCCTGCGCCTGCGCGGCCTCGATCGCGCCGAGGTCGAAGAGGTCCCGCACCGCGAGCAGCGGTCCGTCGAACGCGCATGCACAGGGTTCGGGCGCGATCGCGGAGCGCTTCGTCGTCAACACGCCGACGAGGAACACCACGGCTTCGGGCGAGAGCTTCGCAAGGCGCTCGCGCGAGAACGGCGTGCCGTCGCTGCGCGACGAGCGCGGCGGCTGGCGCATGCCCGAAATCCGTGCGCGCTCGAAGTCGATCGCGCGGCGCAGTCCCAGCGCATCGGTCGGCTTGAACAGGGCAAGCTCGGCGGCGAGCCGCTCGCGCGCGGCCGTGTCCAGAAGACCGTTCGCTTCGACCTGCGCGAGCGCCTGCGCCACATCGCGCGAGAATCGCTGGGCGACGAGCGCGCGTCCGATGCCGCCGCCCTCCGCGAAGTGCCGCACCGCGACCACGCCGGCGATGCACGCGTCGACCGCGCTCGGCGCGCCGCTCGGACGCTCGCCCGGCAGGAGTGCGTCGAACAGCGTGATCCGAAGCGCGCCCAGCGCGCCCTCGCTTCCCTCAGGCATGAGATCAGGCTCTTCCTCCCCCGAGTCGTCGAATGCGCAGCGCTTGATCTTGGCCGCCTGCATCACGCGGTCGATGACGCCCGGGCGCAGCGCCTCGATCGCGCGTCGCGCGTCGCGACGGTCTGCGTCGGTCATGTCGCCCGCGGCGATGCGCAGCGCGTGAACCGTCCGCTGCGGCTCGAGCGCAAGCGATTCGGCCGCCTTGGCCGCCGCGAGATAGAGGCGTGCCGCGTTCATGAAGTCCGCCGGCGCCTTCCTTCCGCTCGCAAGCTCGACGAGCCGCGCATCCTGCTCGGCCAGAACCGAAAGCAGCGCCTCGAGGCGCTCGACCGTGCGCGAGACATCGGGCGCGAGCATCTTGACGAACAATCCGAACTCGCCTTGCTCCGCACGCGTCACCAGCGCAGAGACCTCCGCCTTCATCGCGGAAAGGTCGGGGTTCGCCAGCGCAGCCTTCATGGCATCGCGGTATGCGGCGGATTCGTCCTTCCACTTTGCCAGCGACTCCGAATCCATCTGCGGCAGATTCATAGCGCCCATCGCCGAAAGCTCGCCGGTGCGGACACGATCATCGAGGGCAGAGATCCTCGCAGCCTCCTGCACGCCGATGTCCGCCTCCATGCCGATCGCGTTCACAAGCTGCGCGTGCATCGTCGCATCGAGCCCCTTGCGCGCGTCGAGAAGCGCCTTCGCCCCCGCTTGGTCGATCCCACCCTGCTCGAGCAACTCGTCGGCGGTTCCGATGTGGAGGTGCGTCAGTCCCATCGCCACGAGGGAGCTGATGAGGATCTTGTCCTCGCCGATCCGCCGCGCGGCAACGACCTGTGCGCGAAGCAAGTCTCCGGCGAGCGCCCGGTCGCCCCCCTGCGCGGCATCGTGCGCGAGCGCCCGTGCGGCACGCTGCATCACCCGCTGCTCGGAGAGATGCGGAAGCAACAGCCCGAATCCCTGGCTGTAGTCGAGCTCCCGTGCGTACGGCAACCCCGCCGCGGCCGTGAATTCGCGCGCAAGCGGACGCGCAGCCTCGAGCCAGCGGCGCGTCGCCTCGTCGACGACGCCGCTCCGGATGAACTCCTCGCTCGCCTCGAGCCCCTCCTCGCCTGCGATCTCGCGCAAACGGTCCTTGATGCGCGCATACGCCTCGACCGCGGTCTCCCGGCCCGATTGCGCGCCGCCCTGTTGCAGCGCGGCGCTCGCGGGTGCCGCCGGCAGGACGGCCGCCACGCACGCCGCGCACGCGACCGCCACGAAACGCAGCAACGCCACACGCTCGAGCCCAAGCGACGCCATCGCGCGCGTGATCGCACTCCACTCGTCAGCGTCCTCCGCGAGGCGCGTCTTTCCGGCCTTCGTCAGCGAGTAGTACTTGCGCGGCCGCGGGCCGGACTCGTCCCACCGCGCCTTCACGAGGCCCTTCGCCTCGAGGTTGTAGAGCATCGGATAGACGGTCGCCTGCCCGAGATGCAGCGCCTCGCCCTTGGTCTTCGCCAAGGCCTCGACGATCGCATAGCCGTACAGCTCGCCGCCCTCGAGCACCTTGAGCACCGCCAGCATGCCTGCGCCGCGGATGAACTGATTCTCGTTCGCCATGGGACTCCCTCCGTCGGCAAGGGCCGAACCCCGCCGCGCATACTGTGTCGCGCAGAGTATACGCATGCCTCGAGCCGGCATTTCGGAATCGCGATACTTTGTCGCACAAAGTATCGGCGTCGGTGCAGGTTCTCGACCCGTGCGGCCCCGCCCGCTACCGGCGCGAGGTCGGTCGGAACGAGAACTGCAGGCACTCGTCGGCGCCGTACCACGGAACCTCGAGTCTCGCGGAGGCGCTGCCCGCCGCGAAGCGCCACCGCCCGCCCTCGGCGGCCCAGCTTCCGAGCGTCTCGCCCATGAGCTCGCCAAGTTCCGCGAGATCGGCGGGGTACCTGCCCCTCGCACGCTCGAAGCGCACGATCGCGATCACGGCGCGGGCGGCCTGCGCGGGGTTCTCGCCCGGGAGCAACCGGACAAGCGCGCTCGCCTGCACGGAGGCATCGAACCCAAGCAAGTCGGGGACCTCGACCTCCGCACGGTCCTTCGAAAGCGTGTCGCCGTACCGCTCGTCGAGCTCGCGGCTCAATGCCAGCGCATCATCCGCACTCGGCGCCCGTGCCGCGGCGAGAACCCGGTCGAGCAACCCGCGCGCGGCCGCGAGATACGCGCGACGGCCGATCGGCTTGGCCTCCCAGTCCGTGTCCTGCCCAGCGAGAGTGATCGGTCCATCCCGCGCGGGACCGAAGACCGTGTCGAACGCCGGGTCTCGCGGCACGCCATCACCCGAACCGTCATCCGCGAAGCAGAGTTCGGCGATCTCGTCGATCTTCCGGCGCTCGAATTCGATGGCCCGGATGAGCGCGTCTCCTCGGACGGGAATCGCGGCCGCAAGCACGGCAAGCTGCTCTTCGGTGAAGTGCTCCGCCTGCGACGACACGGCGCCGCAGATCGCCCGGCAGATCTCTGTCTCCACGAAATCCCGCCCGATCGCAGCGAGCCAATACTCGCCTTCGCCGAAGTGGCGCGCGACCATCCTCACGGTCTCGATGTCGACGAGAAAGTCGCCGGTGCGCTGTTCGCGCAACGCGACCGCTGCCGACGCAAGCATCAACTCGGATGCACGCATCAACATCGAGTTCCCAGGCCGCCGCGCGCGCAACAGCGTGTTCGTCAGGAGATCCGTACGAGTCTCCGCTTCGGCAACATCGAGAAACCGCGCAAGCCTCGCGTCCGCAAGCGGCCCCGCGACGAACGGCACGCCGAAGACGGGGCGCTCGCGGATGGTGCGAAGCGTCGCAATGTCGGGCATGATCGGAGCGATGAGCGCCTTCGCGCGGGCGAGCGCCTCTTCGTCCTTGTCGAGCCTGTCCACGAGCTCGAGCAACTCGCCGACTCCGTCGTGCCCCCGCTTCGAGCGGTACGACCCGTCTTCGCCCGCAAGCGCCTCCATGTACACCTCGACCGCGGGCCCCTCGGGCCCGGGCTTCGGCATGCGAGCGTTCTGCGCGACCAAGGCCTTGCTCGGCGGCTGCGGCGCTGCGTTGCCCGCCTGCGGCTCGACCTGCGTGAACGCCTGCAGCCGCTCGAAGTCCGTTGTCGCCTCGGCAAGGCGTGCTTCCATGTCGATGGGCTTGGTCACCGCGAGGCCGTCGAGCGCCGAGGGCTCATCGACGCGATCCTCGTCGAGGGACGAGTAGATGCGCGGGCGCAGTTGGCTCGACTGCGCCTGTGCGGCCTGGAGATCGTCGAGATCGAAGAGACCGCGAAGATCAAGCAACGGTCCATCGAATGAGCACTCGCACGGTTCGCTCGCGATCGCCGGCCGCGGAGCGGTCAGCGTTCCCACGAGAAATCCGACTTGGTCGGGCGTGAGATCGGCGAGGCGCTTTCGGCCGAACGCGGAGTGCTCGCGCGGTTCCGCAAACATCGGCTGGCCCATCGTCGCGATGTGGGCGCGTTCGAAGTCGATGCTCCGACGCAGGCCGAACGGATCGTCCGCATCGAGACGCGACAGTTCGGCGCCAAGCCGTCGACGCGCCTTCCCGTCCAACGAACCGCGCGTTGCGAGTTCCTTGAGCACCGCCGCGACATCGCGCGAGAAGCGCTGCGCGACGAGCGGATTCCCGATTCCGCCGCCCTCCGCGAAGTGCCGGATCGCAACAAGCGACGCGACGCAGGCGTCGACGGCCGTCGGCGCATCTTCAGGCCGATCTCCCGGAAGCAGCGGATCGAAGAGCATGATGCGCAGCGCACCCAACGCTCCATCGCAGCCGTCCTGCACGAGCGACGGGTGCGGACCGCTGCCATGCCTGATCGCATCGAAGTCGCAGCGCTCATGCTTCGTCGCCTGCAGGATTCGGTCGATCAGCTGCGGCCGGAGTCCCTCGATCGCTCGGCGCACGGCGCGATGCTCCTCTTCGGTTCCACCACCGGGGGCGCTGCGAAGCGCGATGATCCTTCGCTGCATGTCGGGCGAAAGCGACTCGGCGGACTTCGACGCCGTGAGATAGTGCGGCGCCGCGTTGATGAGGTGGGCGGGTTCGTACACCCCGTCCTCGAGGCCGAAGAGTGCGTCCTCCTGCATCGCGAGTTGCTTCTGCACCGACTGTTGAGCCATGACCGAGCTCGCATTCGCGCGACCCCACTCGGCGACCCATGGCCCAAGCGTGCCTGCGACCGCCCGCTGCTCGAGCGAGCGAACCGCCGCGAGCAGCGTCGCGTCGTCTTCCATCGCGGTGGCCGTGACGATCGCATCCCTGTA
>JBKCZS010000215.1:0-2860 GCA_046337925.1 bacterium
GCCCAGAAGCCGCGTTCGAGCACGGGGCGCACGGTGTGTTCCTCGACATGGTCGATGAGCACGCGGCCCGGATCGAGCTTCGAGTGGTTCTTGATCGCGTCCATGATGAGCCGCGTGCCCTTGAGCTTGTCCTCGAGGTGCGGCGTGTGGACGAGGACGAGGAGGTCGTGCTCGGCCGCGAGCGCGAGATGCGCGTCGAGGATCTCGAGCTCGTTCTTCGAGTTCTTGTTGAGGCCGATCTCGCCGATCCCGAGCACGGTCTCGCACTTCAGGAACTGCGGGATGAGCGCGATGACTTCCTTCGCGAAGACGGGGTCTTCGGCTTCCTTCGGGTTGATGCACAGCCAGGTGTGGTGGCGGATCCCGTACTGCGCGGCGCGCTTCGGCTCGAAGTCGGTGAGCTGGCGGAAGTAGTCGAAGAAGCCCGCGGGCGAGCTGCGGTCGTAGCCGGCCCAGAACGCGGGCTCGGTGACCGCGACGCAGCCGGCAAGCGCCATGCGCTGGTAGTCGTCGGTGGTGCGGGAGACCATGTGGACATGGGGGTCGATGTACATCAGATGGCTCCCTTCTTCTGAAGTTCAATCGCGCCCGTGGCGCCTTTCATCGGCGCTTTCGCGATCGGTTCCGCCGAATGGTCGCTCAGGAGCTCGAGCACGCGCCGCGCGCGATCTGGCTTGCCGTCGGTCAGGATCGCGCAGCACGCGTGCAGCGCCGTCACGCGGTAGTCATCGGCGCCGTCGCCCTGCGCGCGGTCGAAACGGTCGAGGAACGCCGCGATGTCGAGCACCTTGGCGCGATGCTCGAGGAAATAGCGGTCGACGACGGCGCGCTTCGAGAGCGGGGGAGGCGTGGCGGACATGCGGGCATCGTACGCGGGGAGCGGGGCGTTACGAGCGGCAAGCGCAGATGCGGCCGAAGGCGGAGCGCAGCGAAGCCTGAGCGCCAAACCGTGCGGGTCGACAGCCAAAATGGGTGCCACTACTTCCAGTAGTGCGGAGTCGCAAGGGCCCATCCTTAGGGCCGTTGCCGTTACGCGCGCGAAACCACTACTAGAAGTAGTGGCACCCATTTTGGCTGTCGACTCGGGAGGTCTTGGGCTCGCGCTTCGCGCTCGGCTGCGCGGCGCTTGCGTCTCTATGCCAGCTCGCCCGCGGCGCGGCGGACGAGGTCGGCGTCGAGCTCGTGCACCTCGAAGCCGTGGCCGATGCCGCGCAGCATCGTGACGGTCAACTGCCCGCCGAGGTGCTCGCGGAACTCCTCGAGCCCGCTCAGGAGGCGCGCGGTGTCGGCGAAGAGCGCGTGGCGCATCGGGAGGCCGAGCGCGGCGACGCACGCGCGGATGCGCGCGAAGTCCGCGTCGGAGAGCCAGCCCTTGAGGTTCGAGTAGCGGCAGTCGAGCAGGAGCCCGAGCGCGACGGCGTCGCCGTGCGACACCGCGTGCGCGCTCATCGACTCGAGGCGATGCGCGGCCCAGTGGCCGAAATCAAGCGGGCGCGCCTCGTTCGCTTCGAACGGATCGCCGCCGTCGACGATGTGCGCGAGGTGGAGCTCGGCCGAGCGGCGGATGACGGGGCTCGACGCGTCGAGGTCGCACGCGGCGATCGCGGGCGCCGCGCGCTCGATCGCGGCGAAGAACGCGGGATCCTTGAGGAGCGCGATCTTCACGGCCTCGCTGAAACCCGCGCGAAACACGGCAGGCGGCAGCGTCGACAGCATCGACTCGTCGCACACCACCGCGTACGGCACCGCGAAGGCGCCGACGAAGTTCTTCTTCCCGAAGCGGTTGACGCCGTTCTTCACGCCCATCGCCGCGTCGTCCTGCGCGAGCGTCGTCGTCGGCATGCGCACGAGCCGCACGCCGCGGTGCGCGGTCGCGGCGCCGAAGCCGACGGCGTCGAGCATCGCGCCGCCGCCAATCGCGAACACGAAGCTCTTGCGGTCGATCTTCTCGCGCTCGACGAGCTCGATCACGCGGTCGACGACGCGCATGTCTTCCTTGGCGCGCTCGCCGCCGGCGCAGGTCTCGACCGCCACGATGCGCGGCATATGCGCTCGGTGCGCGTCGCAGTACGCGCGCACTTGCTCGGCGACGCGCGGCTGCGCGGCGGCAACGCCCTCGTCGATGAGCACGACCGCGCGGCGCGTGGCGACGGCGGCGTCGCCTGCCAGCACATCGCGCAGCGTGGGGTTCGCCGCGTCGAGCGCGCCGCGCGTGAAGCGCACGCGATGCGCAAACGCAAGCGCCACGGCGCGGTCGTGCGCGGAGTCGTGCTTCGTGGCGTCGTGAGGCGTCGTCATGCGGGAAGAACAGGGTAGCCGCACTCGTCGCAAAGGGCGGTGCGGCTTGCGCAAAAACTCAGGTCCGCGTGCCGTTCGAGAGCCGGTCAAGCGCAATCGCGGCGCTGACGGCGACATTCAGGCTGTCGACGCCCTTCGCCATGGGAATGCGCACGACATGCTTCGCAAGCGCGCGCACGGCGGGCGTGACGCCTTCGGATTCATGACCCACGACCAGCGCAACGCGCGGCGGATGCCCGATCGACGCGAGCGGCACCGACGACTGGATCGCCGTCGCGACGAGCGTGAGGTCGAACCGCGCGCAGAATGCCGCGAGATCGGCGGGCCACGCGCGCGCGCGGATCGCAGGCACCTTGAGCGCGTTGCCGGTCGAGACGCGCAGGCTCTTGCGGTAGAGCGGGTCGTGGCAGTCGGGGCTCAGCAGCACGGCGTCGACCGCGAAGGCGGCCGCGATGCGGAAGAGCTGGCCGATGTTGTCGATGTTCGTGATGCCTTCCGCGACGAGCACCGTGCGCGGGGCCGCCGCGGGGGCGTACGCCTCCGGCGCGACGGGTTCGAACGG
>JBKCZS010000216.1:0-2776 GCA_046337925.1 bacterium
TTCATCGTCACGGGCACCGCCGTCTTCGACCGCACGACCAAGCAGCGCATGCTCTATGTCGTCGACGCCGAGACGAACCGCATCCTCTTCCAGGAGGACCAGATCCTCCACAACGACATCACCGCCACCGTGCGCGGAAACGCCACGCAGGGCACCGCGGCCGACGCCTGCGCGAACGAGTCGCTCGCGCCGATGCCGTACGCGCGCGTGACCGTGGGCGCGAACACCTACTTCGCGAACGCGCAGGGCGTGGTGACGATCCCGAACGCGGGTGGTGCGAATCTCACCCTCACTTCGAACCTCACGACCGCAGGGCAGTTCTTCGTCGTCAACGACGCGACGGGGCCCGAGGGCGTGGCGACCACATCAAGTACCGGCGGCGCCGTCGAACTCCTGCACAACGCCTCGAATTCGGCGCAGGATGCCCGCGCCGAGGTCAACGCGTATCTCCATGCGAACATCGCGCGCGACTACCTGCTCGCCTACAACCCGTCGTTCCCGACGATCGCCACGCAGACCGGCTTTCCGATCAATGTCATGGTGTCGGGCACCTGCAACGCGTTCTACGACGGCTCGTCGATCAACTTCTTCCCGGCGGGCGGCGGCTGCAACAACACGGCCTTCAGCACCATCGTGCACCACGAGTACGGCCACCACATCGTGAACCGCGCGGGCTCTGGCCAGGGCGCATACGGCGAGGGTTTCAGCGACTCGGTCGCGGTGGTGATCACCGACGACTCCCGGCTCGCGGTCGGGTTCCAGAGCTGCGCGACGGGCCTTCGCGACGCGAACAACGACTGCCTCTACTCGGCGACCGCATGCTCGAGCTGCGGAAGCTCGGTGCACTCCTGCGGCAAGCTCCTTTCCGGCTGCGTCTGGAGCCTGCGGAACCGGCTGGCCGCCTCGCGTCCGAACGACTACCGCCAGGTGCTCTCGAACCTCGTGCTCGACTCGGTGCTGCTGCACACGGGCACCTCGATCACGCCCGCGATCACGATCGACTTCCTCACCCTCGACGACAACGACGGCAACATCGACAACGGCACGCCGAACTACGCCGCGATCCACGGCGCCTTCGCGGAGCGCGGCATGGCCACGCCGCAGGTCGTGACCTTCAGCTTCCCGCAGGGCACGCCGACCATCACGGGCCCGCTCATCGGCTCGTCGTTCCCCGTGACGGTCAACTCGCAGTCCGCGCAGCCGCAGTCCGGAACAGGCCGCCTGCACTACCGCGTCGGCAACGCCGGCGCCTTCCAGTCGATCGCCATGGTCGAGACGGCGCCGAACCAGTACCTCGCGACCCTGCCGCCCGCGCCGTGCGGATCCATCGTGTCGTTCTATGTCAGCGCCAACACGCAGCTGGGCATGCCCAACACGAGTCCCAACAGCGCGCCCGCGCAGGTCTACTCCGCGCAGGTCGCGACCGGATACGAGCCCGCCTTCTCCGACGACTGCGAGATCGACCGCGGCTGGTTCCTCGGCGCCGGCAACGACACCGCGACCGCCGGCAAGTGGGTGCGCGTCGACCCCGTGGGAACAGCCGGCTCGAACAGCGTGCAGGCATCTCCCGAGGACGACGCCTCCGACCTGCCGGGCGTGCGCTGCTTCACCACCGGCCAGGGAATCGTGGGCGGCGCCGTCGGTGCCGCCGATGTCGACGGCGGCTACACCTCGCTCGTCTCGGGAAGCATCAGCGCCCCGTCGCCGGAGGCGCGCGTGAGCTACTACCGCTGGTACTCGAACGCCGCCGGAACCGCGCCGAACATGGATGTGTTCCGCGTCGACATCTCGAACAACAATGGCGCCACCTGGGTGCCGCTCGAGACCGTCGGACCGACCGGCCCCGAGTGCTCGGGCGGTTGGATCTTCAAGGAGTTCCGCATCGCCGACTTCCTGCCTCCGTCGACGACGATGCGCATCCGCTTCATTGCGGAGGACATCGGCGACGCATCGATCGTCGAGGCAGCGATCGACGAGGTCCGCTTCACCTCGCTCGCCTGCGACGATCCGACCGACCTCGACGGCGACGGCGCGACCGGCCCGGCCGACCTCGCGGTGATGCTCTCAGGCTGGGGGCTCCCGGGGCCGACCGATCTCAACGGAAGCGGCGCGACCGACGGAGCGGACATGTCGATCCTGCTGTCAAGCTGGGACTGAGACCCCATTCGCTGAGACCCCGTGCGCTGAGCCCCCGTGTGCTGAGACCCCGTGTGCTGAGCCCCCGGGAAGGGCGACCACGCCGCAGAATCCGTCGAAATCGCGAGCAAGGTGCTTCCCGAAAGCACCGGACTTGCGTAACAGTGGTGTCGCCGTTCGGACGCCCCCGCGACCGACTGCGCCAGTTTCACCTCAGCACTCGAGACCAGTCCACATGCGCGATCCCGTTTCCCGGCGCCTTTCCCTTGCCGCAGTCCTCCTCTCGAGCGCAGCACACGCGCAACTCGGCGAACCCACGCCGCAGTCCTCGGCTCCTCTGCCCGATCCCCTCTCGGCGCGCGCCGACTTCCTCGCCGCGAACCCGGGCGCCGGCATCTACGACGACGAGCCCGTCCGCGGCGGACGCGTCTCCCGCGTCTACGGCGCCGCCTTCTCGAACGGCGTCAACCCCGTCGACAGCGCGGAGCGCTTCCTCGCCGACCACGCCGACCTCCTCTCGAGCGACCTCTCCCAGCTCATGGCCGTCGGCCCCAACGGCGACGGAACCCATGTCCTCCCGCTCGGATACAACCCCGCCGACGAGAGCTACCGCTTCTCGCTCGTCGGATACTCCCAGCAT
>JBKCZS010000217.1:0-2848 GCA_046337925.1 bacterium
GCGAACCCGCACCTATGTCCTCGCGCAGACGGGCATCCTCATCAACTTCGGCATCACGATCGCGCTCGGCTTCGTGATCGGCGCGCTCGTCGCCGCCCAGACGCTGTACAGCTTCGTCCTCGAGAACCAGCGCGCGCTCGCCGCGCTGAAGGCGATGGGCGTCAGGAACGCGCGGATCGCGCGCATGGTCGTCGTGCAGGTGCTCGTGGTCGGCGTGCTCGGCTACGGAATCGGCGCCGGCCTCGCCTCGTTGAGCGGCGTGTTGCTCGGCGGCGCAGGCCTCGCCTTCCGCGTCTCGTGGACCACGCTCGTCCTCGGACTCTGCGCCATCCTCGCAAGCTGCCTCTTCGCAGGTCTCCTGAGCGTTCGCCGCGTCATGCGGCTCGATCCCGCCTCCGTGTTCAAGACCTGATGTCCGCACCGGCCATCCATCCCCCTCCGCTCGCGATCCGATGCACCGGCGTCACCAAGCACTACGGATCGGGCGACACCCGCGTCGCGGCGCTGCGCGGCATCGACCTCGCCATCGACGAAGGCCACCTCACGATGCTCGTCGGCCCGTCGGGCTGTGGGAAGACGACGCTCATCTCGATCCTGTCGGGCATCCTCGCGCCGAGCGCGGGCGAGCTCAGCGTGTTCGGCACCGATCCAGCGCGCATGGCCGATGGAGCGCGCGCAGAGTGGCGGGCCGCGACGGTCGGCTTCGTGTTTCAGCAGTTCAATCTTCTTCCGACCTTGACTGCCGCCGAGAACGCGGCCGTTCCGCTCTTGATTCGCGGCGTGCCGTGGCATCAGGCCGTCGAGCGAGGACGCGCGCGCCTTGCCGAGTTCGGCCTCGGCGATCGATGCGCAAGCCTGCCGCGCGAGCTGTCGGGCGGGCAGCAGCAGCGCGTCGCGATCGCCCGCGCCCTCGTGCACGAGCCACGGCTCCTCGTCTGCGACGAACCAACGAGTGCGCTCGACCACGAGACGGGCGAGCGTGTCATCGATGTGCTGCGATCGACGGCGCTGCGGCCTGGTCGCAGCGTGATCGTGGTGACCCACGACCAGCGCATCCTGCGCTACGCGGATTCGCTTCTGCGCATGGATGACGGGCGAATCATCTCTGAGTCGGAGCCGAGTTCCGACATGCACGCCTGAGATCGACGCAAGACCCCACCAACCACGTTGGATCCAATCATGCCACGCAATCTGCTCCCAAACGTCGTTCTTCCCATCTTCACCCTCGCCGGTGCAGGGCTCGCGGTCGCGACGGTTCTTGCGGGCACCCGCCCAGCCCAGCCTCCGCAGGCGCTCGACGAGCCAGCGCAGTCGACCTTCGCGAGCGCGGTCTCGGGCACGGGACTCGTCGAGCCTGGATCGGAGTTCATCGAGATCGGCACGGAGGTTTCGGGAATCGTGACCAGCGTGGCAGCGATCGCGGGGAGCGCGGTCGAGACGGGCGCCGTTCTCTTCACGCTCGACAGCCGTGCCGCCGCCGCGGAGCTTGGAGTGCGAAAGTCGGAACTCGATCTTGCGGAGATGACCATCGCGCGGCTCAAGGCGGCACCCCGCAGCGAGGACATTCCGCCACTTGAGGCTCGTGTGGCTGCGGCGGAGGCGCAGCTCCGCGAGGCGCAGAGCCTGCTCTCGCTCATCGAGCGCGTCGGCGAGAGCGACGCGAGCAGCCCGAACGAAGTGGCGAGGCGACGCTATCTCGTCGAGGAACGCGCAGCGACGGTCGCGGAATCGAAGGCGCTGCTTGCGCGCACCGCAGCAGGAAGCTGGAACGAGGACATTCGGTTTGCGGAGGCGGAGCGCGATGCCGCCGCCGCTCGGGTGCGCGCCGCGGAAGTCGCGCTTGAACTGCGCACGGTCCGCGCGCCCGTCTCGGGCACGGTGCTTCGGGTCGAGGTCCAGCCCGGCGAGCATGTGAACGCGGGTGGTGCGCCGTCCGTCGTGCTCGGCTCGCTCGACACGCTTCTCGTGCGCATCGACATCGACGAGAACGAGGCGTGGCGCATCGAGCGCGGCGCTCGGGCCATGGCGTCGCTGCGCGGCAACAGCAGTCGCCGCGCCGAACTCGCCTTCGTGCGGATCGAGCCGTATGTCATTCCCAAGCGGTCGCTCACCGGGCTCTCGACCGAACGCGTCGACACGCGCGTGCTGCAAGTGGTCTACTCGATGAAGGCCGACGCGCTCAACGCGTTTCCCGGGCAGCAGGTCGATGTGTTCATCGAGGCGAACCCGCGCGACCCCGAAAGCGCGAAGTCCCCCGCCGACACTCCCGACACAGGCGAACCCTCGACTACGGCCCCGTAGATGGAATCCGTCACCGCACCTTGGTCGCTTCGAGCGCGGAGTGCAGCGACCGCGTGAACTTCTCAGGCTCGTCCATCCAGATCGAGTGACCGGCGTTCTCGATCGTGTCGAGGCGCGCGTTTGGCATGGCTGCGACCAGCCGCGGCCAGAAGGTCGGACCCAGATCGACATAATCGTGGGTGCCGATGATCACGCGCACGGGGCCCTTGAATGCCTTGAGGGCGGGCCAGGCGGCGTCGACCTGCGAGAAGTAATCGGGTTCCGCGAAGATGGATTCGGCGACCGCCGGGTTGTAGAAGACCATGCCGCCGAGGGTCTCCCGCCAGTTCCTGCCGGAGTAGGTGTTCGTGGCGGCGAAGATGATCCGCCAGCTCATCGTCCTTTGCTGGTCAGTCTTGATGTAGAGAGCGTTGAGGTCGGGATCGGGGTCTGCGGCGTTCTGCGCGGCCCAGTCTGCGGGAATGAGCCCCTCTGCGACAGCGATCCGAGCCCACCGATCGTTGTAATCGCGGCGCCACTTCTCCATCCGATCGACCAGCGCGTCGAA
>JBKCZS010000218.1:0-4453 GCA_046337925.1 bacterium
CGGGCCGTGCCGGCCGTGGTCCGGCCCGGCCGGGGCCGGGCACCGGTCGGGGGCCGCTCCGGGGTGCGCGAGCGGGGCGCTTTCCCTCACCTGCCTGCATCCAAGTGCCGATATGTTCGGCTCCATGGCGGTCGCCGAAACCACCCTCATCCTCGACTTTGACTCCACCATCGTCGCCGCCGAGGGCCTCGACGAGATCGCCCGCCTTGCGCTCGCCGACGACCCCGACCGCGACGCCAAGGTCCTCGCCATCGAGGGCATCACCCGCGACGGCATGGAGGGCCGCATCGGGATCGACGAGTCGCTCCGCCGACGCCTCTCGCAGCTCTCGATCACGCGCGCCCATGTCGACGCCGTCGTCAAGCTCCTCAAGAAGCGGATCGCCCCGAGCTTCCGCCGCCACAAGGACGCGCTCCGTCGCAACGCCGCGCGCATCTATGTCGTGAGCTCCGGCTTCCGCGACTATGTCGTCCCCGTCTGCGCCGACCTCGGCATCGCGGCCGACCATGTCATCGCCAACGACTTCCGCTGGTCGAAGGACGGCAAGTCCGTCGTCGGCTACGACACCGACTCGCACCTCGCGAAGCCGAAGGGAAAGCCCGCCGCCGTGCGCGCGCTCAAGCTCGCCGGCACCGTCGTCGCTGTCGGCGACGGCGCCACCGACTGCGAGATCCGCGACGCAGGCGCCGCGCAGGAGTTCGTCGCCTATTGCGAGAACATCGAGCGCGAGAATGTCGTCGCACGCGCCGACCGCGTCGTCCGCAGCGTCGACGAACTCCTCTGGATCTACGGCTTCCCCGGCGCGCCGAGCTATCCGAAGTCGCGCATGGTCGCGCTTCTCCTCGAGAACATCCACGCCGACGCGGCCAACATGCTGCGCGACGAAGGCTACAAGGTCGAGGCGATCTCAGACGCGCTGCCGGAGGCCGAACTCTCCCGCGCGATCCGCGGAGTCTCGCTCCTCGGCATCCGCTCGAAGACCCGCGTCACGGCCACCGCGCTCGCCTCCGCCGACCGCCTCCTCGCGATCGGCTGCTTCTGCATCGGCACCGAGCAGGTCGACCTCGCCGCCGCGGCCGCGCGCGGCATCGCCGTCTTCAACGCGCCGTATTCGAACACCCGCAGCGTGGTCGAACTCGCGATCGGCGAGATCGTCATGCTCATGCGCCGCGCAGTCGAGAGCGACCGCATCCTCCACGCGGGCGGCTGGCGCAAGAGCGCGCAGGGCTGCAGCGAAGTCCGCGGCAAGACGCTCGGCATCGTCGGCTACGGTCACATCGGCTCGCAGCTCTCGGTGCTCGCCGAGGCGATGGGCATGCAGGTCGTCTACCACGACATCGCGGAGGTCATGCCGCTCGGCAATGCGCGGCGCGCGAGGAATCTCGCCGAACTCCTCGCGAAGTCCGACATCGTGAGCCTCCATGTCGACGGCCGACGCGAGAACACACATCTCATCGGCGAGCGCGAGCTGCGCAAGATGAAGGCGGGCGCGTATCTCCTCAACCTCGCGCGCGGACACATCGTCGACCTCGAGGCGCTCGCCGCGAGCCTCAAGGCCGGCCACCTCGCCGGCGCCGCCGTCGATGTCTTCCCCGCCGAGCCCAACTCGAACAAGGAGGCGTTCGAGACGCCGCTCCGCGGGATCCCGAATGTCATCCTCACCGCCCATATCGGTGGCTCGACCGCAGAGGCGCAGCAGGGGATCGGCGCCTTCGTCGCGAACCGCCTCGTCGAGCATGTGAACGCAGGTTCGACCGCGGGCAGCGTGAACCTGCCGAACATCGCGCTTCCGCCCACGCCGCGCGCGCACCGCTTCCTGCACCTCCACCGCAACCAGCCGGGCGTCCTCGCCGAGATCAACTCGATCCTCGCCCGCCGCAAGATCAACATCCTCGGCCAGTCGCTGCGCACCGACGAGGCCGTCGGCTATGTCGTGACCGATGTCAACAAGACCTACGACGACGCCGTGGTCGACGAACTCCGCGCCGTCGCAGGGACGATCCGGTTCCGCGTGCTCTACTGAGAGCCTCGCGTGGATCAACGACGAAGGGTCCGTGTTCGGCGTGCCGGAACTCGGGGGCGCTGAAACTTGGCCGAAAACCATGCCTTTGCCCGTGAAACGGCCGCCGACGCGCCATGTTTGGTTGACACGCCCCCCGCGCTGAGCGATTCTTCCCGCATGCGTGAAACTCCGTTCCTCCGACCCCGGTTCCCGGCGCCCCGCAGCGGGTTCACGCTGGTCGAACTGCTGGTGGTGATTGCGATCATCGTCCTGATCCTCGGACTGCTCATCACCACGATCCCCCAGATCAGGCGCGAGTCGCGCAGCGCGGTGTGCCTGAACAACCAGCGTCAGCTCAACATCGGGTTCACCGCCTACTACGGCGACAACACCGGCCGCTTCATGGGCGTCGACACCGGCCTCACGCAGTGGGACTGGGTGCAGGGCCAGTCGAACCTCAACGGCCAGGGCTTCGAGACGATCAACGCGCTCAAGAAGGGCCGCATGTGGAACTACATCAACGGCAACGCCGAGGTGTACCGCAGCCCCTTCGATCCATTCACGCCGTTCCAGCGGCTTCGCACCTACTCGTTCAACGCGTTCATCTCGACCGGCGAAGGCCCGATGTGGGGCGGCCCGCCGAATTGGATGGTGAACACGATGGGCCGCATCCCCGTGCCGTCCGAGACGATCGTGACGAGCCTCGAGTACGACCACCGCGGCTACAACATCAACGGCTTCGGCATCGATGTGACCGGCAACGGCATCTGGATCGACAAGATCGCGGCGTGGCATCCGACCCGCTGGAACTTCTCGATGGGCGACGGCTCGACCCTCTCCTACAACCACGCTGCGCGCCAGCAGGATGTCGACTACTTCATGACGCTGCCGACGAACGGCATCTACTGGCCCGGCCCCGACTACGAGTGGCTGCGGCGGCACATGGTCCCGGGGATGTTCCAGTGATGGCGCCAGCGATGCGCGGCTGGACGCTCCTCGCGTGTTCGCCCCTCGCAGCGGCGCTCGTCGTGGGCGGCTGCGGCGAGAACCGCAACTATCAGGCCGGATTCGCCGAGAGCGCTGCGCTCGACGAGGAAGGCTACAAGGCGGCAGAGGCCGCGAAGTCGGCGAAGTCGGCCAACGCAGCCAAGGCGGGCGCCGCGACGGCCGCTCCGAAGCCTGCTGCTCCTGCGGCGTCCGCTGCGCCCGCTCCGTCGACCGACGACGCGGCTGCCGTCGCAGATGGCGACGCGGAACCTACCGCACCGTCGGGTGGCGATGGCGGCCTCTTCGAGTCCGACGGCATCACGCCGAGCGATGCGGGCCGACGCGCCGTGCAGTCGGTCGTGACCGAGCTCTCGCTTCCCGCTCCGCCGCCCGTGGCGGAGGCTGCGGGCGACGAGTCGTACCAGAAGCTCGCGCGCGACCGGAAGTTCGACGAGTTCCGCCGCAAGGCCGCGCGCTATGTGCAGCTCAAGAAGGAACTGCTGCCGCTCGGCCGCAAGCTGGCGGACGGCACCGCGACCCCCGAGGAGCGTGCGCTCCACAACCGGCTCGAGGAGGCGATCGCGGTCGAGTTCAAGCCGCTGAACCGCTACCTGTGGGACGAGCGCTGGAGCGATTCGGACCGCGCCGCGATGGGCTGGATCCTGTTCGTGAAGCCGGACTGAATCGCGCGCCCGCCGCAATGCCCGCCGCGATGCAAAACTGAACAGCCGCCCCGATCGCTCGGGGCGGCTGTCGTTGGACGCAAGGTGTCGGTCAGCCTCGGCAGTCGCTGCCGAAGGCCGCGAGCAGTGCGGCAAGGTCATCGGCGTTCGTCGTGCCGTCGCCGGTGATGTCGCCGGCGGCCGTGCCCCACGCGCCGAGCACGATCGAGAGATCGGCGGCCGTGACGACCTGATCTTGGTCGAGATCGATGTCCGCGCACGACGGACCGAGCGCGACGGGCCGCAGGTCATCGGCGGGGCCTTCGAGCACGACGCGGTTCCGGTACGGACGAAGCTCGTAGCCGGTGACCGTGAAGTCCGCGTCGCCCGCGTTCAGCGGGAAGGTGTGCCAGTTCTGGAAGCTGATGCGGTACTCCCCGTTCTTGAGCCGCACGATGTCGAACTCGAGGAAGCCGTAGTGCTTGCCGCCGCCGATCAGCCGGTTGCCGTTCCAGTTCTCAGGCTCGCTCTGGTCGGCGCACCAGCGGTGGTACGGATTCGGGTTCCACGCCGCGCCTTCAGGATTCAGCGGGTTTGCGCGCCAATTCGTGATCGCGGCCGCCGTCTGGCCGACCGCATCCTCGACGCCGCGCAGTCCGTCGCCCGCCGCGCCGACATCCCAGAGATGAACGCCGTAGCCGTCGTTGTCGAGATCGAAGTAGCTCATCTCGGCCACCTCGCTGTGGCCGGTGAACACGCCTGCCACGCGGTACTGCTCCATCAGCGGCGCGTAGATGCGCAT
>JBKCZS010000219.1:0-5677 GCA_046337925.1 bacterium
CTGCCGAGCACGCCGCAGGTGCTCGGCGTGGCGTCGATTCCCCCGCCGTTGGGCCTGGTCCAGACGCGGGGCCCGGTCCCGCGCGCGGGGAGCGGGGTCTCGGGGGCCGCCCTCCTGCGCGCAGGCTCGCGGCGCCCGCCCGCGCGCGCGCCGCGGCGCGCGAGGGAGGCGCGGCGCGCGGGACGCGACGGCGCGCTGCCGAGCACGCCGACGGGGCTCGGCGTGTCGACGAGTCCCACGCCGAAGTGCCAGGTCCAGACGCGGTTCACGATCACGCGCGCGGTGAGCGGGTTCTCGGGGTCCGCCATCCAGCGCGCAAGCTCGAGGCGCCCGCTCTGGTCTGCGGGGAACTGCGGGCCCGGCAGCGCGCGCTCGAGCATCGCGGGCACGGCGCGGGCGAGCTTCTCGCCCTTCGGCGCCATGTGGTCGCCGCGGTCGTGGAGCGGCGTCTCGTCGACCTTCGCTTCCTTCACGACGAGCGCGCGCGGCAGTTCGGCCGGCTTCGAGCGCTCGTGTTCGTCGCGCGCGGCCTGCGCGGCCACGAACGCGGCGCGCTCGGGCGTCTCGGGCCGCTTCGCGCCGGCGATGCGCATGAGGTACCGCGTCGACGCCTGCGGCCGCGGATCGGCGAGGAAGTCGAGGAACGCGGCGCGCGCGTTCTCGCGCTCCTGCGCACGGAGCGAGGCGCGGGCGCGGTCGCGCGACTCGTCGAGCTTGCGCGCCTTCGCGCGCCATTCCTCGGTGCGCTTCACTTCGGCCGCCGTCGCGAGCGGGCGCTGCGCCACGCGTCCGACCGTCGCGATGCTGTCGAAGGTCGAGACGCTGCGGAACACGCCGGAGAGCGCGAAGTAGTCCTCGTGCGAGATCGGATCGAACTTGTGGTCGTGGCAGCGGGCGCACGAGATCGTCTGCCCGAGGAACGCCTTCGTCACCACATCGATCTGCTCGTCGATCACATCGACGCGTTCCTTCTCCTTGTCGGGCTCGGCGAGCATCTTCGGTCCGAGCGCGAGGAATCCAAGCGCCGCGATGCGGCCGCGCGTGCGCGCGTCGTCGTCGGCGGTCGGGTTCGCAGGCTCGGGCAGCAGGTCGCCCGCGAGCTGCTCGACGAGGAACTCGTCGAACGGCATGTCGCGGTTGAACGCATCGATCACATAGTCGCGGTAGCGGAAGGCGTTCGCGTAGGCGATGTTCTCGTCGACGCCGTTCGAGTCGGCGTAGCGCGCGACATCGAGCCAGTGCCGGCCCCAGCGCTCGCCGTACATCGGCGACGCGAGCAGTTCGTCGATGCGACGCTCGTAGGCGTCGGGCGCGTTGTCGCGCTCGAACGCCTCGACCTCCGCGATCGACGGCGGCACGCCCACGAGCGCGAGGTACGCGCGGCGAAGGAGCGTGCGGCGGTCGGCTTCCGGCGCGGGCTCGAGCCCACGCGCCTCGAGCTTCGCGAGGACGAACGCGTCGATCTCGTTGCGGGTCCAGCCTTGGCGGCGGACGCCCGGCGGCTCGGGGTGCGACATGGGCTGGTAGGCCCAGTGGTTCGCATGCTTCGCGGTGCTCTCGGGCAGGAGGCGCGTCGCGTACGGGTAGACCACGCGCTCGGGCGCGGGGGCGGCGTTGGCGGTGGGCTCGGCAGCGGGCGTAGCAGCGGCCGGAGCGGGCGAAACGGGGCCAAGCAGGAGCGTTCTTGACAGGTACGGGCCGGCGGCGAGCAGGGTGGCGAGGCCGAGGGCCGCGAACGCAAGGCGCCCGCCCGCGATGGAGCGGGGGGTCGGCAGAGACGACGATGCCACCTTCGGGGCGCCCACGACGCGAGTATCCGCGACCGAACGGCCAAGGCAAGCCCCCCGACACCTCTCTTTCGAGATTTGAGGCCAATTTCGGGGTCCCCCTCGCCCCGTCCGCCGCCCGCCGACCGCGGGCGACTTTGCGAATTCTCGCACCTGCACGCGCGATTCGATCGCGACCTCGGGTTAGGTTGTGGCCATGACTTCGCTTGCGGTCGCGCTCTCGCTTTCGTCCGTCGTCGCCAGCCTCGACTTCCCGTCCGTTCGGCGCGATGGCGCCGATCTCCTCGCATCGGCCGTCGCCGCGAGGTCCACCGCGCAGGCGGGCTCCAAGCGTGCGGCCGCGGTCGCGATGCCCGCGTCGTGGCTCACGGCAAGCGGCGCGCGGTTCACCTTCGCGCCCGAACTGCACGCGGCGCTGCGGGCGAACCGCCCCGCGGGCGCCACGCTGACCGTGCCCGTCGCCACCGTCGGCGACCTCGCGCTCTCGCTCCGGCGTTTCGAGGCCGTGACCCTCGACGCGCGGGTCGAGGTCGGTTCCGCGAAGCGCGCGCCACAGGCGGCGCTCTCCGAGGCGCTGCGCGGCGTCGTTCACTTCGAGGGCACGGTCGACGGCCACGCCGGCTCGTCGTGCTACCTCGCGTTCGGCGCGACGGGCGCCTCGGGCTGGATCGATCTTGGCGACGGCAAGGGCCAGTTCACGCTGCGCGGTGCGGGCGACGCCGGTGACCGCGTCGGCCTGATCGCGGGTCTTTCCGAGTTCGTGCGCACGAACGGGACGAGCGCCCCCGAGGTGCCGACCTGCGGCGGCGCGCACGGTCACGACGGGTGCGCGGATGGCGGCGTCGCCGGCTTCGGCGCCGTTCCGCCCGGCGTCCGCAAGGTGGTCGAGGTCGCGGTCGACTCCGACTACGAGTTCTTCACGATCTTCGACGACACCGCCGCGGCGACCGAGTATGTCGCCGCGCTCAACGGCGCGGTCTCCGCGATCTACCGCCGCGACTGCGATGCGACGATCATGACGAGCTACCTGCGGCTGCAGACCGATGCGGCGGATCTCTTCAACGAGCCCGATCCGCTCGGGCCGTTCCGCGACTACTGGGCGCCGCTCGCGGAACCTTCTCGCGACCTCTTCACGCTCTTCACGGGCCGGCGGAACCTGCCCTACGGCGGCGTCGCGTGGCTCAACGCGGCCTGCGGCAGCTTCGGCTTCTCGGTGAACGGCTACCTGATCGGCGCGTTCGCCGACGCGGTCGAGACCAATCCCGGCAACTGGGACATCAATGTCGTCGCGCACGAGTTCGGCCACAACCTCGGCACGCTCCACACGCACAACTATTCGATCGACGCGTGCGCATCGGGCGCCGTGCAGCGCGGCACGATCATGAGCTACTGCCATGTCGTGCAGGGCGCGAGCTCGAACATCGACCTGCGCTTCCACCGCGGCACCGCAGAGCCGATCGAGGCCTTCATCGCGCAGGCGGCGTGCCTGTCGAGCGATTGCGACGACGATGGAGCGATGGACGCCGACGAGATCGCTGCGAATCCCGCGCTCGATGCGAACCGCGACGGCATCCTCGATGCCTGCCAGGACTGCAACGCGAACGGCACGCCCGACCCGGTCGAGATCGCGGCGGGGACGCTCGGCGACTCGGACGGCGACGGCCTGCCCGACGCGTGCGAGACCGACTGCGATTCCGACGGCGTGGCCGATTCGCTCGAGATCGCGAACGACCCCGCGCTCGACGCCGACGGCAACATGCGCCTCGACGCGTGCCAGCCCGACTGCAACGGAAACGGCGTGGCGGACGCGGTCGAGATCAACCTCGACATGACGCTCGACCGTTCGCGCGACGGGCGGATCGACGCGTGCGAGGATTGCGACGGCGACGGCGTCGCCGACTTCACCGAGCTGCAGGGCTCGCGCTCGCGATGGGTGGCGAGCTCCGCCGATTCGTTCCTGCGCGAGCTCGATCCACGCTCGGGCGTCGTCCGCCGCACGGTGGCCTGCGGCGCGGAATCGGCGAACGACCTCGTGATCGGCGCCGACGGTCGCCTGTACGCCGCGGTCGGCAACCGCGTCTGGGCGCTCGACCGCGTCAACGACACGGCGGCGACGCAGTGGTCGGTCGCGCTCGCGAACACGGTGCGCGGACTCGCGGTGGCGCCCGATGGGCGTCTGGCGGCGCTGCTTGCGGATGGCCGCGTCGAGCTGCTGGCGGCGAACGGCACGGTGTCTGCGAGCTTCGTGACGGCACCGGTCGCCGGCGCCGCGCGCGACATCGCCTTCCGCACGCTGCCTGATGGTTCGCGCGACGCGATCGTGAGCCACGACGGCGGCGCGATCGGGCGCTACCCGTGGCCGGCCGGCGCCGGCAGCGTGTTCGCGACGATGCCCGCAGGGCAGGCGGCGCTGCGTGGCCTCTACGCGTTTGCCGACGGCTCGTTCCTCGCGATCTCGAGCGAGGCGCGCGGGATCTTCCGCTTCAGCGCGACGGGCGTGCGGCTCGGCCTCTGGTCGGTCGAGAGCGGTTCGCTCTTGAACGGCGCGCACTCGCTCTGCGATGCAGGCGACGGCCGCACGATCCTCGCGACCGCGGGCTCGAGCAGTTCGACCGTCAACGGCTACAACCGCGAGAGCGGCTATCTCGAGCGGACTTTCCGCGTGTATCCCTCGGATGCGCCGACCGCGACCGCGATCGTGGTGGCGCCGCCGAGCGCGACCGACGCGAACGGCAACCTCGTGCCCGATGCGTGCGAGACGGTGGTGGGCGACATCAACGGCGACGGCGCGGTGAACGGCGCGGACCTGGCGGCGCTGCTTGCGTCGTGGGGCGCGTGCCCGGGCTGCGCGGCCGACCTCGACGGCAACGGCGCGGTCGGCGCGGAGGATCTGTCGATCCTGCTCGCCGCGTGGCGCTGACCGCACAGACGGTAGACTGCGCGCATGAGCGATCAGGACGCAGGACGCGGCACCGAACTCGCGGCGTGGACCGCCGTGGTGTGCGCGTTGGTGGCGACGCCGGTCGCGCACATCTGGTTCGATCGCTCGATCGCGGATGCGGCCCGCACGAACCGGCTGATGGAATCGCAGGTCCTGCAGTGGACGACCGAGCTCGGCGAGTCGGTGTGGTGGCTGGTGCCGTCGGCGATCCTCTTCGCCGTCGCCGCGTTTCAGAAGCGCCACAACCTCGCGCGCTGGGCGTTTGCGATGTTCGTCGCGGTGGGTGCGAGCGGACTGCTTGTGATCGGCGCGAAGTTTCTCGTCGGCAAGACCAGACCGAAGCTCTGGTTCAGCGAGGGTGCATTCGGATTTCATCCGCTGACCGCGGGTTACGACTACGCGAGCATGCCGAGCGGACACGCGACGACGGCCGGCGCCGCGGCGGTGGTGCTCGCGCTCGCGTTTCCGCGCGCGGCGATCGTCATCCTGCCCGTCGGCTTCGCGCTCGCGTGCACGCGCGTCGCGATCCAGGCGCACTACCTCAGCGACATCTGCGCCGGCCTCGCGCTCGGCGCGTCGTGCGCGCTCGTCACCTTCGCCGTCTGGCGCCGCTGGTGGCCGGGGAGCGTGCCGACGGTCGCAGCCAGCAGGTTTTCGGCTCTCGAACCACGGACGCGGGAGTGAAGGGCGTCCATCGCCGCACCAAGTGCGGCTGCCGAGACGCTGCACTCTTCATTCTCGTGGCGAATCCATGTACATTCGAAGGAGTCCCCGCGCCCAGTGTTCGGGCGGACAGCCTGCGGTTCGGCCGGTGGACTTCAGCGGCGGTGAAGGAGCAGGCGAATGATCAAGCGTCATCAGATGATGTTCGGCTTCGCGCGGCGTGCGAATGCCGTTCAGCGCACGCGGCGTTTCTTGCTTGCAGGGTGCCTTGCGGTCGGCTCCGTGG
>JBKCZS010000220.1:0-16111 GCA_046337925.1 bacterium
GCTTCGCTGCGCTCCGCCTTCGGTGACGGCGCTCCGTGTTCTCGGTGTCTCCGCGAGAGAACGCGGCCGGCGGACATCAGCCGTTGGACTGCGTCCACGGTCACCCGCCGCCCGCGATCTCCGTCGCGAAGTCGGCGCCGAAGTCGGCGTACTTCTTCTCGCCGATCCCCACGATCGCGAGGAACTCGTCCTTCGACTGCGGCTTCTCGGTGGCGAGCGCGCGCAGCGTGACATCGGAGAAGACCACATACGGCGGCACGCCGCGCGTATCGGCGAGCCGCTTGCGCAGCGCGCGCAGACGGTCGAAGAGCGCCGTGTCGGCGTCGGCGAGCGGTGCGACGGCGCCCCGTCTGGTCGACGCGCGTTCGCGCGCGCGCTCGGCGGCGACAGGCGCGATCGGCTTGGTGACGCGGATCTCGCTGCGGCTCTTCAGCGCGTCGAGCCCGCGCTCGGTGACGCGCACCACGGCGAAACCGTCGCCCGCGATCTCGAGATAGCCCTCCTGCAGGAGCTGGCGCCCGAGCGACACCCACGACGCGCGCGGGCGGTCCTTGCCCGCTCCGTAGGTCGAGAGCTCGTTGTGGAACCAGCGGCGGATCTTCTCGGTGTCCGCGCCCGCGAGCACCTCCGACAGGTGCTGAAGCCCCACGCGGAACCCGCTCTTCTGCTCGATGCGCAGCACGCAGCTCATGAGTTTCTGCGCGTCGGTCGTCACGACCTCGGTCTCGCGCGGCGTGAGGCAGTTGTCGCAGCCGCCGCAGTTCGCCTCCTCGCGCGCCTCGCCGAAGTAGCCGAGGAGCGCCGTGCGGCGGCAGCTCGCGCTCTCGGCGAACCCCACGATCTGGTCGAGCTGGGCCTTCGCGACCGCGCGCGCGCCGTCGTCGGACATGTCGGCGAGGAAGTGGAGGTGCTTCGCGACATCGCCGCGCGAGTAGAGCAGGAGGCAATCGCTCGCGATGCCGTCGCGGCCCGCACGGCCCGTCTCCTGGTAGTAGCCCTCGATGTTCTTGGGGAGATCGGCGTGCACCACGAAGCGGACATTCGGCTTGTTGATTCCCATGCCGAAGGCGATGGTCGCGGCGACGACCCGCACCTCGTCTCGCAGGAACGCATCCTGGTTGCGCGCGCGCACCTCTTGCGCGAGCCCGGCGTGGTAGGGGCGCGCGGAGACGCCGGCCCGCTCGAGCGCCTCGGCCATCGACTCGGCGGCCTTGCGCGACTGGCAGTAGACGATGCCCGATTCGTCGCCGCGCGAGCGGATGAAGGCAACGACCTGCTCGCGCGCGTCGTCCTTCGCGACCACTCGGTAGGCGAGGTTCGGCCGATCGAAGCTCGCGACGAAGACGGCGGGATCGCGCAGCTCGAGCTGGGCGGCGATGTCGCTGCGCACGCCGGGCGTGGCGGTCGCGGTCAGCGCCAGGACCGGCGCGTGCGGAAACGCCCGGCGCACCGCGCGGATCTGGCGGTACTCGGGCCGGAAGTCGTGGCCCCACTCGCTGATGCAGTGCGCCTCGTCGACCGCGAGCGCGGCGACCTTCCACCGCGCGAGCCGCGCGAGGAACTCGGGCGTCACCAGCCGCTCGGGCGCGACATAGAGGATCCGGTGCTCGCCGCGGTCGAGCGCCGCGCAGCGGGCGCGGAACTCGTCGC
This sequence comes from bacterium, assembly GCA_046337925.1. Taxonomy (GTDB): domain Bacteria; phylum Planctomycetota; class Phycisphaerae; order Phycisphaerales; family SM1A02; genus QWPT01. The sequence goes on from JBKCZS010000220.1 coordinate 1,651, forward strand.
CATCGAGCGTCGAGTTGATGAAGGTCGCCGCGACGCCCGCGGCCTGCATCTGGTCGACCTGGTCCTTCATCAAGGCGATGAGCGGCGACGCGACCACCGTGAGCCCCTCGCGCACGAGCGCCGGCAGCTGGTAGCAGAGGCTCTTGCCCGCGCCGGTCGGCAGCACCGCGACCGCGTCTCGGCCCTCGAGCGACGCCTGCATGATCTCGCGTTGGAGCGGCCGGAACGAGTCGTACCCGAAGACCGTCTTGAGCACGCGCGCGAGCGCATGCCCGACTTCACGCTCGAGTTCCCCACGCTGCGCGGAATTGTGTTCGGACGACATCACTGCGGCACGAAGATAGCGCGGCGGGTCGGCGGTCGACGAAAACCCGCGCGAAATACAGCGTCGATTTCCACTTTCCGCCGTGCGCCTCAGCCGCGCGCTTTCTTCTTCCTCTCCGCCGCGATCCACGCGTCGATGTTCCGCGCGAGCACATCTAGCGGCAGCGGGCCCTCGAGCAGGACAGCGTCGTGGAAGCTTCGGATGTCGAAGTCGCGTCCGAGCGCGGCTTCCGCCTTGGCGCGCAGCGCGCGGATCTCGAGCTCGCCGATCTTGTAGCCGGTGGCCTGCCCCGGCCAGCCGATGTAGCGGTCGACCTCGTTCGCGATGTTGATCTCGCTGAGCGCGGTGTTCGCGAGCATGTACTCGATCGCCTTCTCGCGCGACCAGCCGAACTCATGGATGCCCGTGTCGACGACGAGCCGCGTCGCGCGCCACATCTCGTAGAGCAGGCGGCCGAAGTCGTCGTACGGATCCGCGAACAGGCCCATCTCGATCCCAAGGCGCTCGGCGTAGAGCGCCCAGCCCTCGGTGAACGCGGTCGAGTCGAGGTCCTTGCGGAACTCGCGCACGCCTTCGAGCTCCTGCGCGAGCGCGATCTGGAAGTGGTGCCCCGGCACGGCCTCGTGGAGCGAGAGCGGCACGAACTCGTAGGTCGGGCGCTGGTCGAGCGCGTAGGTGTTGGCGTAGAAGTAGCCCGGCTCGCCGCGCTGGGGCGAACCGGGCATGTAGTACGCGGTCGTCTGCGCAGGCGCCATGAAGCGCGGGATCTCGCGCACGCCGTAGGTGAGGCGGGGCAGCGTCTTGAAGAGCGCGGGAAGCTTCGGATCGATGCGCTTGCAGACCTCGCGGTAGCGCGCGAGCAGTTCGTCGGCGCTCTTGCAGTAGAAGCGGGGGTCGGTGCGGAGGTATGCGATGAACGCGGCGAAGCGCGCGTCCTCATCGAGCGCCGCGCGCGCCGGATCGGCCGCGTACCAGTCGGTCTTCGCGATGACCTGCATCATCTCCGCGCGGATCCGGGCCACCTCGGCGAGGCCCGTCTTGTGGATGTCCTCGGCGCTGCGGTCGGTCGTGGTGTGCACCTTCAGCTGGTGGGCGTACCACGCGCGGCCATCCTTCATCTCGCTCGCGCCGATCGAGTCGCGGCACTTCGGCAGGTACTCCTCGCGGACGAACGCCTCGAACAGGACGAGCGCGGTGTCGATCGGGTCGAGGACGCGCTCGAACTCGGCGAGCAGCGCGGCGCGCTCCTCCGCGGTGATGCTCGGCGGCAGCGACAGGAACGGCTTGCGCAGCGATTCGCGCAGGCCGCGACGCGCGGCCGCGATCTGCGCTGGAACCTGCACCATCGTCACCCTCGGCGGCATGATGCCTTGCTCCATGCCCGCGCGCATGACTTCCTGAGTGCCGATCACCATGCCCGGAACGCACAGGAGGCGCTTGAGATACGCCTCGTAGTCGTCGAGCGCGACGAAGGTCGAGAGCTCGCCCATCTGCGCGATGTCCTGGTGCGGCCCGCTTCGGCCGCCGACGGGCATCATCCAGGAGTTGAACCGGAAGCCGTCGACGGAGAGCGCGAGGTCGCGGGTGAGCAGCGCGTGGTCGAGCGCGTCGTCGGCGGAGAGCGCCTTGACATCGACGGAGCGGAGTTCCTCGAGGAGGTTCGCGACCACCGCCGCGCGCTTGTTCACGCCGGCGAGCGAGGTGTCGGTCAGTTCGCCGGCGCGGTCCTTGACGCCGCGACGCAGTGCGTACTCGGGATAGACCGTCAGACGGAAGTCGTCGTACGCCTGCACGAGCGCGCGGAAGCGCTCGGTCGGACTCTCGTCGTCCGCGGAGGCGGCGGGCCTTGCGGCCGCACCCTCGAGCGGCGCCGCCAGGAGGGTGGCGCCCGGAAGGGACAGGGCGAGCGCGGTCGCCAGCGGGGCGATTCGCAGCGCGTTCCGAAGGAGCGAGTCGGTCGGGGAGTGCATGACAACAGCGTACCGATCCGCCTGCTGCGGGCCAGTCCGATCGGATAGCATCCGCGTCCCATGAGCATGATGCCCCCGGAAACCGAACTCGGCTACGCGCCGCCGATGGTGCGGCACTTCAGCATCTTCCTCGACAACCGCGTCGGAAAGCTTCTCGAGCTGCTCGGCTCGCTGAGCGACGAGGGCAGTGTCGAGGTCCGCGCGATCTCGATCCAGGACAGCTCGGACTTCGCGGTCATCCGCCTGATCGTCGACAAGCCCGCCACGGCGCGGGCGCTGCTCGAGAAGCACGAGTTCGCGGCCAACGAGACGCAGGTGCTGGTCGCCGAGCTTGGCAAGGACCACGAACTGCACCACCTCTGCAAGTTCCTGCTGGCCGCCGAGTTGAACATCCGATTCGCCTATCCGACGGTCCCGCGCGCATCCGGGCACCCGACCGTGGTGCTGTCGACCGACGACAACACCCTCGCGGGCCAGATCCTCCGCCGCAAGGGCTTCACGCTGTACGGCGAGGCAGACCTCGAGTTCTGACCGCCGCCAGCCCGCCCGCCACGCACTCCAACGCGCGACAAGAGTCGCAGGTCTCAATCATGGCACGCATCGTCAAGCTCGAAGCAACCAGCCCCGTGAAGGTCGATCCGTCCGACAAGCCCATCTTCGTCTGCGCCTGCGGGCTCTCGAAGAAGTTCCCGTTCTGCGACGGCAGCCACAAGCCCACCCGCTCGGAAGAGCCGGGATGCGTCTACCGCTACTCGGGCGAGTCGAACGAGCGCGGCGAGAAGGTCGACGAGTCGGCCTGAGACGAGAGGGCCTAGCTCTCGGGTCTAGGGAGAGTTCGCGGGCATCGAGCGCTCGGCGCCGCTGCGCGCTTACTTTGGCGTGACCGGCGGCCCGTTTGGCGTCAGCAGCGGCGGGGGTGCAGGAACTCCCGACGGAGTGCCTGGCGCGGCCGGCGGTCGGCTCGGCACGCCCGACGGGGGCTGCACGGGGATGAGTCGCGGCTGGCCGCCTGGGGCGCCAGGAGCAACCGGGGCACCCGGCGCACCCGGAATGTTCGGGCGCGTGACCTTGGTCTCGAGCACGCGTGTCTTCATGCCGCCGCCGAGGGGCATGCTGAAGTCGCCCTTCGCATCGGTGCTGAACCGCACGCCCTTGTATTCCTTGTCGCGCTTGCTGATCACGCGCGCGCTCACGAGTTCGTCGTCCGGCGTCAGCACGCGCACCACATCGAGGCCGTCGGTCACACGGCCGAACACGGTGTGCATCCCCTGCAGCTGCTCCGCGTGGTTGATGAGGATCATGAACTGGCATCCGCCCGAATGCGGTTGCGGCGCGGTCGGCGACGACGGATTGGGCTGCGAGGCGACGATCAGCCGGCCGAGGAGCGGGGCGCGCTTCGCGTCGCTCACCGTCTCGTCGGGGATCGTCCATCCGCCCGTGCTGGTGCCGCCCGCGCCACCCGTCGCCGTGTCGGGGTCACCGCCCTGCACGCCGAATCCGCGCAGCGCGCGGTGGAACCGCGTGCCGTTGTAGGTGCCGGCCTCGACATGCTCGATGAAGTTGCCCACGGTGTTCGGAGCCTGGTCCTCGAACAGTTCGATCGTGATCGCGCCCTTCGGCGTGACGAACTCCACCACGGGGAGATCGCCTCTGCGCTGATCGGCCGCCATCGCGACCATCTCGGCGTTCCACAGCTCGCGCAGCTTGCTGATGCGGTCGGTCAGGGCGCCGATGCGGGCGAGGTGGTCGGGGGTGCGCTGCTGCGTGGGCGCGCTGTTCAGCGCGGCCTGCGCCTCGTCGTAGCGGTTGTTGGCGGCAAGGCAGGTCGCAAGCAGGATGCGGGCATCGATGGCGCGGCCCGGGCCGAACTCATGGTTCTGGAGGATTTCGAGCGCCTTCTCGAACTCTGCGCAGGCGATCCGTTCGCGCGCCCATGCAAGCAGGGTGGCGTCCTTGTTCGACTGGAACGCGACGAGCTTCTCGAACGCGCTGTCGCGCGCACCGCGGTCGTCGATCCAGATGGCGGTCTGCACGCGCGCGGCCAGCAGCCGCACGACCGTCGGAATCGGCTCGCCGGGCTTGGCGAGATCGGCATCGAGGTCGCGCGCGACGCGCTCGATGTCGGCGCGCGTCGCGGCATCGATCTCGCCTCGGGCGCGGATGTAGTCGGACAGTTCGCGGAAGCGGCGCTCGCTGTCGGTCACCGGAGGCGGCAGCGACGCGTTGGGCGACGCGGCCTGGCGCGAAGGCACCTGGATCGGGATCGCGGTCTGCGCCGCCGCGGTGCCTGCGATCGCGGCTGCGAGCGCGATGGCCGCACTCGACGGGCCGAGTAGGGCAGCAACAGAGGCGGAAGGAAGGGCGAACGGGCTCGGGCGCTTGGTGTTCATGGTCGTGACCTTGCTCACGCCGGATATCGGCAACTTGTCTTCTCCGTCTCCCAAACGCGGACGAAGCGGAGCGCGCCGCCTGCTTCCGCAAAGCGGGGCGCGAGCAGCCCGTGGCACACCATCGCGATGTTCTCGACGGACGGGTTGAGCGCCGCGAACTCGGGGCAGTCGAGGTTCAGGTGCTTGTGGTCGAAGCGCGCCATGACTTCCCGCTGGACGATGCCCTCGATCGCGCCGAAGTCCAGCCTTCGCTTGCCTTCTGCAGCCATCTCGACCGCAACCTCGATCCGATAGTTGTGACCGTGCCCGTTCGGGTTGTTGCACTTGCCGAAGAGGGCGCGGTTTTCGTCCGCGGAGACGCCGGAAAGGTGGAGGCGGTGCGAGGCTGCGAACTCGAAGGTCTCGGTCAGGACGAACGCGTCTGGCATGGGAAGGCTGCCTTCGGGGAAATGGGTCGGGGGCGCGCCGAGCTCGAGCATGGCGGAGCGGAATGGGCTTGGACGGTAGGTCAGCGCCGAAAGTGCGGCGGGCAGCGCGGGCGCGAGCGCGGCCGCGCAGGCTTGCAGGACCGACCGCAGATCGGACGGGGCGCCGCCGAGTTCCGCCTGCAGGGCGGTTCGGAGGATCGGGGCGATCAGATCGCGCACCCCACGGTCGATGACGGTGATGTCGACGAGATACCCGGTCGCTTCCGGCGTCCCGATGCACTCGACTTCGACCTCGACGGCGGGGGCCAGCCCCTCGGCCGCGACCACGGAAAAGAGCCCGTTTCCGCCTCCGGCCAGCGGGTTCGCGGGGCTTGGGCCCAGGGCGAGGCGGACGACGCGGGAAAGGCGAAGCACGGGGGTGCGCGATCGGGAGGTGCTTTCAGAATCAACGATCAAATGGAAGAATTCTTCTAGAAAGAGAAGCGGAAAGCCGATGAACCGCTTGCACTGGCGTCAAGCGGGTGTACTCTTCATGCAGTAGGGTAGTTGCCCTACTCTTCATCTTGCCCCCGGAAGGGCTCGGCCTGAGGCTCTGTCTCGGCCGAGCCTTGTTTTTGGCCCTGTTGTTGGCCCCGTTGTTGGATTCGTTCGCCTGCCGCCGAGAGCCGCACGCGCACGCGGGTTCCCGGCTCGGGCATGCGCTCCGACCAGACCTCCCACACGGGCTCGGCGGCCGACACCTGGTCGGGGATGACATTCGCACAGCCGATCGTCTCGTCGCCGAAGGTCACGAGCCCGATGAGCGAGCCTGAACTGTCTGCGGCGTAGCGCTCCGCCCCCGTCCGACGCGAGCGCTCGAAGCGCGAACCGCCGAACACGAATCGCGAGGGCGGTGCACGGTCGACTTGGGCGCCGACCGGAGATGCGCGGACGAACCAGTCGATGGGCCGTTCGGCGCCGTCGGGCATCAGCACGGTGATCGCGACGGCCGTTCCCTGCGGTGGAACGCCCTCGATGCGCGTGGCGCCGTCGGCAGCCGGCACCTCGCGCCAGCGGCCGGGCGAGCCTGCTTCAAAGCCGGCGAGGAGAAGCGCCGCGTGGATGTCGCTTGCCTTGCCATCGAAGACGAAGAGCGATTCGTGCTCGCGCGTGCCGACGAGGCAGACGAGCTGCTCGAGGAAGCCGACCTCGAGCACGGCGACCGCCTCGAACTCGACGACGCGCGCGGTGCGGTTCGCGCGGATCTTGGGCGTGAGTTCGATCCACTCGGGCTTTGCGCTCTCGGACGGGACGATTGGCTGCGGCTGCGCGGCCGGCGCCTGCGGCGGGAGAGGAGCGGGCGCGGGCGCGGGCGCGTCGGCCACGATGGGCGTCGCGGGCTGCGTGGGCGCCGGGCCGCTCGCGCATGACGCGAGTGCGGCGCAGAAGGCGGCAAACACAGCGGCGATCGCAGCGCGCGCGCTCACGGCGCGACTCCCTGCAATCTGCGGCCACCCGTCAGCGCGATGCCGATCGCGTCGGCGACATCGGGCGGTTCGGGCATCGCGTCGAGCCGGCACTGCGCCATCACCGCGCGCTGCATCTGTTCCTTGGTGGCGCGTCCGTTGCCGGTGAGCGCCTTCTTCACTTCCGCAGGCGGCAGTTCCGCGACGGGCACGCCGCGCACCTCGGCTGCAAGCAGCACCACGCCGCGTCCATGCGCCATCTGGATCGCCGTGCGCGCATGCTCGGGGTGCGAGAAGATCGACTCGAGCGCGACATGCGTGGGAGAAGTCTCCGCGATCAGCGCGGTCACATCCTCGAAGAGCTGCCGCAGCCGAACCGAGAGCGGCGCATCGGCGTCGAGGCGAAAGACGCCCGCATCGACGATGCGCGCATCGCCGCGCGCGTCGAAGTCGAGCACCGCGTAGCCGGCGATGCGGGTGCCGGGATCGATGCCGAGCACACGGGCCTCGCGGCCGCCGGAAGTCCACGCGCCGCCGGCGGCGTTCGACCTCACGCGCGCGTCTCCATCGACTGCGCGCGCGCACGCATGCGCGCGCCGCCGTCGCGGTCGCTCTCGAGCGCGCCGTCGGCGAGGCGCACGACGCGCTGGCAGCGGTCGGCGATCTTGTCGTCGTGGGTCACCATGATGAGCGTGAGGCCCTTCGCGTGCAGTTCCTCGAAGGTCTCGAGGATCGCGCGGCCCGTCTGCGAATCGAGGTTGCCCGTCGGCTCGTCGGCCATGAGGATCGCCGGCTTGCCCACGAGCGCCCGCGCGATCGCCGCGCGCTGCTGCTGTCCGCCCGACAGTTCGCGCGGTCGGTGGCTCATGCGGTTGTCGAGGCCGACGATCTTCAGGCTCTCCGCGGCGCGGTCGCGGCGCTCGGCGGCCGAGATGCCGCGATAGAGCAGGGGAATCTCGACATTCTCGGCGATCGTGAGCTCGGAGATCAGGTTGAACGCCTGGAAGACGAACCCGATCTTCTGGCCGCGGACGCGCGAGAGCTCGTCGTCGTCGAGGCTCTCGACGCGCGCGCCGTCGAGCTCGTAGACGCCCGCGGTCGGCCGGTCGAGGCAGCCGAGGATGTTCATCAGCGTCGACTTGCCCGAGCCCGATGCGCCCATGATGGCGATGTACTCGCCCCGCGGGATCACGAGGTCGAGCCCCTTGAGGGCGTCGACGAGCACCGAGCCGTCGGGCTTGTAGTAGGTCTTGCGGATCCCCGTCAGCCGTGCGGCTGCAGGAGCCGTGGCGACGGCGGAGGGTTGGATCGGAGACGCTGCTGGCATCGTCGCCGATGGTAGCCGAGGCTCAGGATCGGCTACGCTCCCGCGCGTGCAGGAACTGAAGGAATCATTCGAACGGCAGGTGCGCGAGGGCCCCCTCGTGATCCTTTCGCGACGCCTGATGAGCGACCAGCTGTCGCCCGTCCTTGCCTATCGGCGGCTCGTGCTGCCCGACGAGCGCACCGCGCCGAGCTTCCTCTTCGAGTCGGTCGAGAACGGAAGCGCCGTGGGACGCCACTCGATCCTCGGCGCGCGGCCGTGCCTCGAGCTCACGGCGCGGGCGCAGCAGGTGACCGTGGTCGATCACCGCCGCCAGACGCGTCGCAGCGCGGAGGCTGCGGATCCGCTTTCGGTTCTTCGCGAACTCGCGGCGCCGTACCGGCCCGCGTCGGCCGCGGCGCTGGCGCCGCTGCGGCTTCCGCACGCCTTCACGGGCGGATTCGTCGGCTTCGCCAGCTTCGACAGCGTGCGCTATCTCGAGCCCGCGAAGCTGCCGTTCTCCGCCGCGCCGCGCGACGACCGCGGCATTCCCGACCTCCACTTCGGTCTCTACGGCGATGTCGTGGTGTTCGACCATGTGTCGTAGATCATGCTCGCGGTCGTGAGCGGTCGCGTCGACGACCATCCGTCGCCGGACCGCGCGTTCACCGCGCTCGTCGACCGGCTCGACGCGCTCGAGGCGCAGCTTGCGGCGAATGGCCCGCAGCTGAAGCACGGTTCGATCGACCTCGATCTCTCGCGTCGCCCGGAGATGCCGCCGTCGAACATGACGCGCGAGGAGTTCGAGGGCATGGTGCGCCGCGCGAAGGAGTACATCGCGGCGGGCGACGCCTTCCAGGTGGTGCTTTCGCAGCGGCTCGAGCGCGCGACCGAGGTCGATCCGTTCGACCTCTACCGCGCGCTGCGCGTCGTCAACCCGAGTCCGTACCAGATCTACCTGCAGGGAGAAGGCGTGATCCTCGTCGCGTCGAGCCCCGAGATCCTCTGCCGCGTGCACGGCGGCACCGTCGTGAACCGGCCGCTCGCGGGCACGCGTCCGCGCGGGCGGACGATCGAGGAAGACATCGCGCTCGAGCGCGAGCTGCTCGCCGACGCGAAGGAGCGCGCCGAGCATGTGATGCTCGTCGACCTCGGCCGCAACGACCTCGGCCGCGTGTGCGAGACCGGCTCGATCGCGATCGAGCGCTGCATGGAGGTCGAGCGCTACAGCCATGTGATGCACATCAGCTCGACCGTGACGGGCAGGTTGCGCGAAGGGTGCGACGCGTTCGACGCGCTGCGCGCGACGCTGCCGGTCGGCACGGTGTCGGGCGCGCCGAAGGTGCGCGCAATCCAGATCATCGACGAGCTCGAGCCCACGCGCCGCGGCCCGTACTCGGGCGGCATCGGCGCGATCGGCTACTCGGGCGACATGGACATCGCGCTCGCGCTGCGGACGATGGTCGTTCCCGTGTCGTCGAGCGCGAAGGCGCCGTGGACCGTGCATCTGCAGGCGGGCGCGGGCGTCGTGCTCGACAGCGACCCGACGGCCGAGTGGCAGGAGACCGTCAACAAGGCGTCGGCGCTCGGCCGCGCGATCGACCTCGCCGAGCACGCGTTCGGCGGCGGGGCGGTCAGTCCTTCGGCGACTCCGCCGGAAGCTCGATAGGCGCGTCGTCGCCTTTCGGCGTGAACGAGAACCGCTTGGCCGGCGGCACCGCGTCGGGGCTGTCGTCGTTCGCATCCGCTTCGACGCGGCGGCTTCTCCGGTTGGGATCGGCGCGGAAGTACTCGCTTTCGAAGACGCAGTTGGCGACGAGGATCGCGTGTGCGCGCGCGTGGATCGCGATGAAGCACTGGAAGGCCGTCGCGCCGAGGAGGACGAGCGTGGCGAGCTGGCCTGCGGCGCTGGCGAAGGGCAGGCGCGAGCCCGCTCCCCACGAGACCGTGCAGTAGACCGCGAGCAGGCCGCCGGCCGCGCCGACCACGGCGTTGAGCCTCATCCACCGGATCGCGCGCTGCGCCGCCTCGAGCGGCAGCACCTCGGGATCGACGAGGATCTGCGAGAGCCGGTCGCCGAGCCGGAGCTGCGTGACGATCGCGTTCGCGCAGAACATCCACCACGCGACGAGCGCGAGGTAGTACAGGGGAATCGCCCGAGGTCCGACGACGCCCACCGTCGAGAGCAGTCCACCGGCCGTGACGGCGATCGCGATCGCGGCCTGGATGTGCTCGTTGCGGCGCCACCAGCGCGCCGTACGGTCGATCGGCTCGTGGAGCGGCTTCGGCAGGTGTGAGAAGTTCCGCATCGCCGAGAGCCGGAACGCCGCCGCGAACCCGATGCACGACGCGATCGCAACGCCGATGGGGAGCGCGAACACGAGGGGGGAGACGAGCGCGACCGATGCGAGCGAACTGCCCGCGATCAGATGCCAGGCGTCGAAGAGCGCGTCGCGCGCACTCTTGCGCTCGCCCTCGGGAAGCTCGATGCGGATGCGCTTCGGCGCACGGATGATCTCGCCGCACTCCGGGCAGCGGGCGCCGCCCGGGCGGCCGCGGAGGTCGTACTTGCAGCGGTGGCAGAGGACCGGACCTTCGGCGACCTCCTCGCGGACATCGCCAGACGCCGGAAGGGGCGGGGGAGTCGGCGCGGGAGTCGGCACGGGAGTCGGCGCGGGTTGCGTGGGGCGAACGATCGCAGGCCCCGATGGCCGCTGGGGTTGCGCGGGCGCCTCGGGCGCATCGCGCGCCTCGGGCACATCGCGTGCATCGGGCGCATCGGGTCGGATGAGGTCGAGTTCCCGCGGCCGCACGGGAACCTCCCGCGGCTGCGGCGCGGGGTCGGCAAGCAGATCGATGCGCTCGTCCGAGGAGTCGGCGGGGCGATCGGGTGGGAGATCTTTCGGGGCGGGACGATCCATCGAAATCTCAACTGTTGTGTCGGCATCTGAACCCATGGCCGATAGAAACGGTACAGAAGTGACTCCTCTCCATGTGCATTTCTGAGACACTTTCAACCGACCTCGGGAACGCGCCGACCTCTCCAAGGTTGACCCTGGTTTCGAAGGTCCTACCCTCGTTCTGGGCCGACGCGACCCACTCCCACGCGCTCCCATCTCACGAGCCGGAACAACTCCGGCGGAATCCAAACATGCCGCAAACCAACGCTCGCCAACCCATCGCCCGAGGCTGGGCTCCCACCTTTGTACGCACGGCAGGCTGTCTTCTCGCGTCCGTGGCGCTTGGGGTCGGCGCGGCGGGCGCCTACGCAGGCACGGTGCCCACCACGCTCCGCGCCGACGAGGCGACCGAGGTCGGGCGCTGGTCGGACGGCATCTGGGCCGCCGCCAAGACGGGCGACCTGCAGGGTGTCGAGGGCGCGCTCAATCAAGTGCCGAACTCGCTCGCTGCGGCGCAGGCGAAGCAGCTCCGCGAGCTGATCGTCGCGCGCAACGCGCATGTCGACGAGGGTGCGAAGACCCGCGAGGCCGACCGCGCCAAGGCGCTCACGGACCTCAAGGACAACTTCGCCAAGAAGGAGATCACCAAGGCGCTCACCGACGCGGTGCGGCTCCAGACGCTCTCCGACAACTGGGCCGACGCGCTCAAGATCCCCGAGATCGTGGAGCTCGTGAAGGCCGCCGAGGTGGCCGAGTCTGCCGCCGCGAAGGAAGGCGACTGGCTCGTCGCGCAGGAGATCCTCTTCCGCCTGCGCACGCTCTTCGAGGAGTCCGGCGACGCGACCGCGTTCCGCCGCTACGACTCGATGCTCGAGATCGTGAACAAGCGCATCGTGCTGCTCGCCCAGTACGCGCCGCGCGAACTCTGGCGCCTCCGCAAGATCTACGCCGAGCGCCTCGAGCCGGGCAAGCCGTTCCCCGAGTTCAACGAGGCCTTCGCCGACGACTGGAAGGAAGCGCTCGAGGGCATCTCGAAGGGCATGCTGACAAGCGCGCTCAACACCGCTGCGAACGACCACATCAGTTCGGGCGGCTGGGAGCCGCTCGTCGCGGGCGGCCTCGAGTCGATCCGAGTGCTCTCGACGACCACCGCGCTGAAGGAGAACTTCACCGGGCTCGGCGATCCCGCGAAGGCGAAGGCGCTTGCCGACGCCGCGGTGAAGGCCGAGGAAGCGCTCGCGCGCATGAACCGCGACCAGGTCGGCCGTCCGCAGTACAACGCCGCGCTCCGCGATGTCCTGAGCGCAAACGCCGCAGGCCCGCGCGTTCCCGAAGAGGTCATCTACCGCGAGTTCGGCGACGGCGCGATCGAGGAGCTCTCGAAGCGCTTCGAGGACGAGTACACGCAGATCATCTGGCCCGACCAGCTGCGCCGCTTCGAGCAGATGATCAAGGGCAACTTCGTCGGCGTCGGCATCATGATCCGTCACGACGACCGCCGCGACATCCAGGTCATCAATCCGCTCGAGGGCAGCCCCGCGTCGCGCTCGGGCGTGAAGAGCGACGACCGCATCGTCGCCGTCGACGGCGTGTCGACGGTCGGATGGACGCTCAACAAGGCGGTCGACGCGATCACCGGCCCGCCGGGCGAGAATGTGAAGCTCACCGTGCGCCGCGACGGCATCTCCGAGCCGATCGAGCTCACGCTCGTCCGCGAGGAGATCAAGATCCGCTCGGTCAACGGCTGGTGGAAGAAGGCGCTCGACGAGAAGGGCGCGCCCGTGTGGGATTGGTTCATCGCGCCCGATTCGGGCATCGGCTATGTGCGCCTGTCGAGCTTCAACGACGACAGCTTCATGGACTTCATGGATGCGATCAAGGAGATGCGCGCCGAGCGCGACCTCCGCGGCCTCGTGCTCGACCTGCGTCACAACCCGGGCGGACTGCTCAAGAGCGCCGTCGACTTCTCGAACGCGTTCATCGAGCGCGGCCGCATCGTCGCGGGCCAGGACCGCAACGGCCGCCAGGTCTGGCAGATGAGCGCCGATCCGAATCGCGCCGTGCTCGAGGATCTCCCCGTGGTCGTGCTCGTGAACCAAGGTTCGGCGAGCGCGAGCGAGATCGTGTCCGGCGCGCTCAAGGCGCATGACGCGGCGGTGGTGCTCGGCGACCGCAGCTTCGGCAAGGGCTCGGTGCAGACCGTGCATCCGTGCGGCGACCAACGGGCCGATGCGCAGCTCAAGCTGACCACGCAGTACTATGTGATTCCGCCCGGCGCGGGCGAGCCCGAGCCTCGGCTCGTGCACAAGCGCCCGGGCTCGAAGGACTGGGGCGTCAATCCCGACCTCGTCGTGAAGATGATGCCCGAGCAGATCGAGAAGGCGCTCGCGCTCCGCCAGGCGGCGGATGTGATCGAGGAGTGGAAGCCGGCCGCCGAGCAGAAGGAGCGCCCGAATGTGGAGGAGCTCCTCAGCACGGGGATCGATCCCCAGCTCGAGCTCGCGGTGCTCATCCTGAAGGCCCGCGCGCTCAAGGATCTCGACGCCGCCGCGCAGGCGAATGCCGCGGGCGGGGCCGCCGCCTCCAAGGGCGGCTGAGTTCGATCAACCTTGATTCCAATCCGTGCGGCGCCCGTATCTTCGGGCGCCGCATGGCTTTGGCGACCGCGAAGAGCCGCCGGCCATGGGGCCGACGCCTTGCGGAATTGCCCCTGTTTCGGATATGAATACGGGACTTGCCACCGTCTGTTCCGGTGGCGTGTCCGATCCCTCGGGTCGGATGGGGCGCCAAGGTTGGCTGTTCGCCGACCCTCGGCGCACAGGCCGTGGGGCCTCCCGTCCGCGCCCGCTCTCGAAAGCCGAGCGAACACCAGATGGCAACCACCACGCCAAGCGGCTCCGCAGGCACCGCCTCTCCGACCCCGCGGAAGCTGCCGAGCCTGCCGCCCGCGACCCTCGTCAAGTGGCTTCGCGACATGCACCTCATCCGCGAGTTCGAGGTGCGCTGCACCCAGAGCTACCAGGACAAGAAGATCGGCGGCTTCTGCCATGTCTACATCGGGCAGGAAGCCGTCGCCGTCGGCTGCACCCAGGCCGTGAAGCCTGAGGACCCGATCATCACCGCGTACCGCGACCACGGCCACGCGCTCGCCCGCGGCATGACCGCGCGCGCCTGCATGGCCGAGATGTACGGCAAGGTCGGCGGCTGCGCGAAGGGCAAGGGCGGCTCGATGCACATGTTCGACCGTCCGAACAACCTCTACGGCGGCCACGGCATCGTCGGCGCGCAGACGCCGCTCGGCGCGGGCCTCGCGTTCGCGACCAAGTACGAGGACGAGGTCATCAATGGCGGCAAGAACCGCCGCGTGACGCTCTGCTTCCTCGGCGACGGCGCGGTGAACCAGGGCGCGTTCTACGAGGCGATGAACCTCGCGGGACTGTTCGACATCCCCGTCATCTTCATCGTCGAGAACAACGGCTACTCGATGGGCCCCGCGATCGATCGCGGCACCACGATGAGCCACGACCTCTGCATCAAGGGCCGCGCCCACGGCCTCAAGGAAGCCACGATCGACGGCATGGACCTCCTCGCCGTCTACCACGACATGCACGAGCTCGCGGAGTGGTGCCGCGAGAACTCGCGCCCCGCGTTCGTCGACATGAAGTGCTACCGCTACAAGGGCCACTCGATGTCCGACCCG
>JBKCZS010000221.1:0-5347 GCA_046337925.1 bacterium
CTTCTCGAGCGCCGACAGCTTCGCCATGATCCGCGGCGGCCACATCGACCTCGCGATCCTCGGCGCGATGGAGATCTCGCAGGAAGGCGACATCGCCAACTGGATGATCCCCGGCAAGCTCGTGAAGGGCATGGGCGGCGCGATGGACCTAGTCGCTGGCGTAAAGCGCGTGATCGTGGTCATGGAGCATGTCAACAAGAAGGGCGAGTCGAAGATCATCCCGAAGTGCACGCTGCCCTTGACCGGCCAGAAGTGCATCGACATGGTCATCACCGAACTCTGCGTCCTCGAGATGGACAAGTCGAAGCGGCGGTTCGTGCTCAAGGAACTCGCCCCGGGTGTCACCGCCGAGGAAGTGATCGCGAAGACGACCGCTGACATTCTCGTGCCCGCGACGGTCGGGACGGTTTCGTGCTCCTGAACGCAACCGCACTCTCCAAGTCGCACGGCCTGCGCGAACTCTTTCGCGGGGTGTCGGTCTCCATCGACGAAGGCGAACGGATCGGCATGATCGGGCCGAACGGCGCGGGCAAGTCGACGCTCCTGCGCATGCTTGCCGGCCGCGAGGACCCTGATTCGGGCCAGATCCGCACGCCGCGCGGCACCGTCACGGTGTATGTCCCGCAGCGCGACGACTTCGCGGAGGGCGTCACCCCGCTCTCGGCCGCGACCGCCGCCGCCCTCACCTGCGCGGAGACCCACGGCGACCAGCACGAGGCCGAGGTCCTCGCGACGGTCATCCTCGGCAAGATCGGTTTCGACGACGCGCGCATGGACGCGCTCGCGAGCACGCTCTCGGGCGGCTGGAAGAAGCGCCTCTCGGTCGCCTGCGCGCTTGCGTCGGCTGGCGGCACGCCCGACCTCCTCTACCTCGACGAGCCGACGAACCACCTCGATGTCGAGGGCCTCGCGTGGCTCGAGGACTTCCTCCTGCGCGGAAGCCACGACCTCCGCGCGCGCGCCGTGATCTTCGTGACGCACGACCGCGTGTTCCTCGAGAACTGCGCGACGCGCGTCATCGAGCTCTCGCGGGCGTATCCCGAGGGCACGCTCTCGGTCGACGGAAACTACAGCGAGTTCCGCCGCCGCAAGACGGAGTTCCTCGCGAGGCAGGCGAAAGCCGAGCAGGCGCTCGCGAACACCGTGCGCGAAGACGACCGCTGGCTTGGCCGCCGCGCCAAGGCGCGCCGCACCAAGAGCGAGGCGCGTATCTCGGACAGCGCCGAGCGCCGCGAGGAGCTCGCCGAGCTCTCCGCGCGCAACGCAGCCGCGAACGCGGGCAGCGCCGGCATCGACTTCAGCGCGAGCGGCCGCAAGACGCGGCTCCTGCTCTCGGCCGAAGGCGTCTCCAAGTCGCTTGGCGGAAAGCTTCTCTTCAGGGGTCTCGACCTCGATGTCGCGCCCGGCGAGTGCATCGGCCTCATGGGGCCGAACGGCTCGGGCAAGACGACGCTCCTCCGCGTCCTCACCGGCGAACTCGCGCCCGATACGGGGCATGTGCGCACGGCGGATCCCAAGCCGCGCATCGTGACGATGTCGCAGACGCGCGCGGAGTTCCCGAAGGGCGCGCTCCTCCAGGATGCGATCTCGCCGACCGGCGAAAAAGTACGGTTCCGCGACACCGAGATGCATGTCAAGAGCTGGTCACGGAGGTTCCTCTTCCGTGACGAGCAGCTGCTCCAGCAGGTCTCGATGCTCTCGGGCGGCGAGCTCGCGCGCGCGCATGTGGCGCGCATGATGCTCGAGCCCGCCGACATGCTTGTCCTCGACGAGCCGACGAACGACCTCGACATCCCCACGCTCGAGGTGCTCGAGGAGGCGATCGAGACCTTCCCGGGCGCGACGCTGCTTGTGACCCACGACCGCGCCATGCTCGAGGCGCTTGCGACGCGCATCGTGGTCCTCGGCGCGCCGGACGGCACGCCGCGCGTGGTCGCAAGCCTCACGCAGGCGCTCCGCGCGCTCGACGAATCCGAGCGCGCGGCGGCCAGGGCACCAGCGCAGCAGCAGAAGTCTGCGGCGACGCCGGCCGCCGTCGTCGTCGCAGCACCCCCGCCACCCGCCGCGCCGCCGGCGCCGAAGAAGAAGCTCTCCTACAACGAGCAGCGCGAGTTCGACGGAATGGAGGCCGCGATCGCCGCGGCCGAGAAGAAGCACGCCGACCTCGAGGCGAAGCTGAACGACCCGAAGCTGGTCGCCGACCACGCCGCCTATGCAAAGGCCTGCGACGCAGCGGGCGCCGCGCAGGCCGAGATCGCGCGTCTCTACGCGCGCTGGGAAGAGCTTGAAGCGAAGCGCGGCTGATCAGCGCGAACGCGACGCGCGCTCGACCTGCTCGAGGTACTGCTGGATATTCTCGCGCGGCTTCACCTGCTGCGCGCTGCGAAGGAGCGGCAGCGCCTCGGCGTACTTGCCCTGGCCGACAAGCAGCTGTGCGTGACGGACCTTCGCGTCCGCCTCGAACTTCTCGAGCTTCGCGGCGCGCTCGTACAGGAAGATCGCCTTCGGAGCGTCGCCCGTGCGGCCGTGGTACTGGCCGAGCAGGATAAGCGCCTCGCCGTCGAGCGGATCAAGCGCCACGATCTCCTCGAGGATTCGCGCCTCCTCCTCGCCGGCGCCGCGGGCAACGGCCATGCGCGCCTTCATCTTGAGGAGGTCCTTGCGCTCGTTCTCCTTGAGCTCCGCGCCGTAGATCTTCTCGATCTGCCCGATCAGCCCCTCCGCCTCCATCGAGGCGCCGCGGCCGACCAGCACCTTCGCGGCGCGCACCGGGCGCTCCGCTGCGCCACGCGGCGTCTTGAGCATCGCGCGCTCGTAGCAGCTCACCGCGATGTCGTACAGACCCTCGTTGATGTAGATGTCGCCGAGCATGTTGAGGCTGTCGACGGTGGTCTTGCCGAGCCGGTCGACGACCTCGTAGTTCTGCGCGGCCTTCATCGGCTGCCCGAGCCCGACGAACGCGTTCGCCTGCAGGAGCCAGAGGTCGGCGGCATCGGGCGTCTCCTTGATGAGTTCGCCCGTCAGCGCCGCCGCGTCGGCGAACCGCTTCTGCTTGAAGAAGCTCTTCGCGAGCCCGAGCTTCCAATCGCGCGTCGCCGGATCGAGCAGGATCGCCATCCGATAGGCGCTCTCCGCAGCGATCGGCTTGTCGAGGTTCGAGTAGGCGAAGCCCATGAGGCCGTAGGTCGTCGAGTCGGCGCCGCCGAGCTCGACCACCTTCGTCAGCGCGGGCAGCGCCTTCTCGAGGTCGCCGTTGCGCACATGGATGAGCGAGAGGTTGCGCCAGGCGCGGCGGAACTTGGGGAACTTCTGCACCGAGCGCGTGTACTCGTCGATCGCGGTGGAGAAGTCCTCCTTCTGGAACGCGATGTTTCCAAGGGTGAAGTCGATCACGGCGCTCGAGGCCTCGGTGCGCATCGTCTGCAGCATGGCGGCGGCCTCCGCCATCTTGTCGGCCTGGATCAGCTTGAGGACCTCGAGCATCCCCTTGCGCTCGGTGTCGAGCAGCTTCGGCTCGATGTCGGTCTCGGCGGCGTAGCTCTCGGCGAAGCGCCGCTCGAAGAGATCGTCGCCGAACACGGCTCGCTGCGCGTCCGACAGCGGGATCTTGGGGAGATCGACCGCGGGCGTCGGAGGCGCAACGGCAGGCTTGCCGCTCTGGAGCGCGAGGAGGACGGGTGCAAGAAGGAGAATCGAGGTCATGGCTTTGTCTCTGCAGCGCCTGCACGGGGCACGCGCGGTTCGTCGGGTGCTACTTCTTCTTCGGGAAGGTGATGGGAACGCGCATGCGGAAGCGGACCGCCTCGCCGTTGCGCTTTCCGGGCTCGAACTTCCACTGCTTCACGGCGGCGAGCGCCGCGGCTTCGAATGCAGGATTCGAGGAACTCTGGACGATCGGGCTCTCGACGCGACCGCGCTGGTCGACGACGAACACGATCGTGACGGTGCCGGGCGCCAGCTTCTGCAGCGCTGCGTTCGTCTGCGGGCTCGGCTGGTACATCACGCGCGGCTTCTGGTCGAGGTCGGACATGGAGAAGAGCTGGTCGACTTCGGACGCCTGCTCGCCGCCGGCGGCACCACCGACCGGCAGCCGCACCTCGAAATCGCCGGTTCCCCCGCCACCCGTGCCGGGATTCAGCGCGAGCTCGAGCTGCGAGAGATCGAGCGGCGGCGTCTCTTCGGCGAGCTTCGGCGGTGGCGGCGGCTCTTCCTCGACCTTCTCCTCTTCCTTCTGCTCCTCGACCGGCGGCGGCGGAGGCGGCGGCGGAAGCGCGGTGTTCACACCCTGCACGATCATGTCGGTCTGTGCGGTCGAGGTGATGCTCTCGAGGAGCGGCAGCACGAGGAACAGGCCGAACGCGAGCGCAAGCCCCGCCACGGCGGCAAGCACGCGCAGCGTTCCCTGATAGGCGAAGGTGAACACGGTCTTCGTGATCATGGGTTCACTCAGCCGCCCTTGGCGCTCGCGATGCTGACCTTCGTGGCGCCGGCGAGCTTCGACTCGTCGATGATGCGGACGAGAAGGCCCGCGGGCGCCTCCTTGTCGGCCTGGATGATGACGGGCACATCTTCCTTCGCGATCATGCGCTTCACGAGCGTCTGCACGCCGTTGATCCCGATCTCACGGCCGCCGTACACGACCTCGCCCTTCTTGGTGAGCGCGAGGAGGATGCTCGTCTTCTCGAGCTGCACGCTCGACGCCGCCTGCGGCTTGTCCACCTCGACGCCGGTCTCGTCGACAAAGGTCGTGGTCACGATGAAGAAGATGAGGAGGATGAAGACGCAGTCGAGCATCGGGGAGAGGTCGATGGCCGTCTCGCCGCCGTCGCCTGAGGATGCATTGCGGAATCGTCCCATGGTGGTGCTCCAATCGGCGTTACGCCGCGCTCCTCATGCCCTTGAGGCAGAGCGACTCTGCGTCATCGAGGAAGTTCTGGTACCCGCGCAGCTTGCGCGAGAGGTAGTAGTGGAAGAAGAGCCCGGGAAGCGCCACCACGAGCCCGGCCTCGGTGGTGATGAGCGCCTCGGAGATGCCCTTCGCGATGTCGCCCATCGTCTGCTCGCCACCGGATCCCGACGCGAGCGCCGCGAAGGTCGCGAGCATGCCTGTGACCGTGCCGAAGAGGCCGAGGAGCGGCGCGACGCCGACGCAGAGCTTCATGATCTTGAGCTGACGCTCGAAGGGTTCGAGCGCATCGGCCTTGTACTCCGCGAAGGTGAGCGCGGCGGCGTCGCGGCAGCGGCTGCCGAGCGCGTCCTTCACGAGCCGACCGACGGCGCCGCGGGCGCGCGACGGATCCTTGACCCACCGCTCGACGGCGCGACGCGAGCGGCGGCGCATGCCCGA
>JBKCZS010000222.1:0-2546 GCA_046337925.1 bacterium
GCGCGGCGCCGACGAGATCGCGAAGGTCTTCCGCAGCGAGCCGGGGGCCCAGTACGACATGGTCGAACTCCTCGCGTGCTTCGTCGACCGCGACAGCTTCGACGAATACCGCGCGGAATACGGGCGTTCGCTCGTGTGCGGCTATGCGCGCGTCGGCGGCTTCCCGTGCGGCATCGTCGCAAACCAGAAGAAGCTCACGCAGCGCAAGATGCCGGGCGGCAAGGCGGGTCCGTCGAGTGCGACCAACATGCCGGCCGTGATCTACGACGACAGCGCCGACAAGAGCGCGCGCTTCATCATGGATTGCAACCAGAAGGGACTGCCGATCCTCTTCGTGACCGACACGACCGGGTTCATGGTGGGCCGCGACAGCGAGCAGGGCGGCATCATCCGCTCGGGCGCGAAGATGGTGAACGCAATGTCGAACTGCGTGGTGCCGAAGATCTCGCTCGTCGTGGGCGGAAGCTACGGCGCCGGAAACTATGCGATGTGCGGCCGCGCGTTCGATCCGCTGCTCACGCTTGCGTGGCCGGGCGCGCGCTTCGCGGTGATGGGCGCCGCGCAGGCCGCCAGCACGCTGCTCTCGATCGACCTCGCCGCGCGCGAACGGAAGGGCGAGAAGATCGACGAGGAGATGCGCAAGCAGCTCTTGGCCGCGATCACCGCGAGCTACAACGAGCAGCAGGACATCCGCTACGCCGCGAGCCGCGGCTGGGTCGACCGCATCATCGATCCGAAGGAGACGCGCGCGGAACTCGAGCTTGCGCTCGCGGTGGCCGCGCAAGCGCCTGCGCAGCAGAGCGGCGTCTACCGTACGGGCGTGCTGCAGACCTGAGCGCTTCGCCGGTCAGCGGCGGCGGCGTGTGCGCGCGAACGCGGCGAGCGCAAGCAACGCGCCCGCTGCGGGCGTCGGGATCGGCGTGAACTCGATCTCGAGGCGCGGCACGATGCCGCCGAACGCGGCGCTGTCGGCGCTGTCGAAGCGGCGCGCGGTGCCTGCGGCCGATTCGTCGCCGAGGATGAACCAGCCGAGATTGGCCGACGGATTCGCGAGGAAGGACTGCACATCGGCGACGAGGCCGGCGGAGGTCCAGGTCTGGAGGCCGGTCGTCGTCGTGAGGAGCGACGCGCTTGCGGACGCGAAGTCGCCGCCTGCGCTCTGCCAAAGGAGACCGCCGCCCGCGCCGTCCGCGCTCGAGTGAAGCCAGGTCGCGTCGCCTGCGAGCGTGGGTGCGCCGAGCGCTTCCGTACTCTCGGGGTCGCTCGCGCCTGCGGTCCAGGCTGTCAGCGCGCGGTGCACGGTCATCGTGCGGTTCCCGCCGTTTGCCTGCGTGAGATTGAGGATGAGGCGCACCGAGGTGATCGTCGCGTCCGACGGCACGAATGCGCCGAGGTCGAACGAGATCACGCTGCGGCGCGTGAGATTCTGGTTGGTCCTGCCCGCAAAGAGGTACTGGCCCGCGCCGTTTGCGATCGAGCCGTCGGAGGACTGGTAGAGCGTCGCGTCGCGCGAGGCGGAGATCGAGACGAAATCGCCGTGCGCGCTGGCCGCGACGGCGGAAATCACGAGGATGGCGACAGCGGTCCTTCTCAACGAGGATCCCTCCGTCCTGTAGGCTGACACGGTTCTCCCGGACGGCAAGCAGCACCTGAGAATCTGCATGAAATCACTCGTCATCGCCACATCGAATCCGCACAAGGTCGAGGAGATCGGCGCCGTTCTCGGACAACTCGGAATCGAGTGCCTGCCGCTTGGCGACGCCGGGATCCCGGAGCCCGAGGAGGATGGCGCGACCTTCGAGGACAACGCGCGCATCAAGGCGGTGGCGTACGCGAAGGCGCTCGGACGCACGGTGCTCGCAGACGACTCGGGCCTCGAGGTCGACGCGCTCGGCGGGGCGCCTGGCGTCCACAGCGCGTACTACGCGGGAAAGTTCGCGACGCGCGCCGAACGCGACCCCGCGAACAACGCGAAGCTCCTCAAGGCGCTCGAAGGCGTGCCCGACGCGCAGCGCACCGCGCGCTTCGTGTGCGTCCTCTGCATCGCGCGGCCCGACGGCACGATCCTCGCCGAATCGCGCGGCACCTTCGATGGCGTCATCGGCCACGCGCCGCGGGGCGCGAACGGCTTCGGATACGACCCGCTGCTGGTGCTGCCCGACGGCCGCACGAGCGCGGAGCTGTCGAGCGACGAGAAGAACGCGCGCAGCCACCGGGGAAACGCACTGCGGCTTCTCGTGCCGAAGCTGCGGGGGTGATGCGATGTCGAGGGCGAAGCCCGAGCGCCGCGCGTGCGAGTCGACAGCCAAAACGGGTGGCACCACTTCCAGTGGTGGTTTCGCGCGCGTAGCGGCCAGCGCGTGGGTCGAGGCCACCTCGACTCCGCACGACGAGAAGTAGTGGCACCCATTCGGGCTGACGACCCGGTCGGCGAAGCTCCGGCGCTTCGCCCTCGTCGAGGGCGAAGCCCGAGCGCCGCGCGTGCGAGTCGACAGCCAAAACGGGTGGCACCACTTCCAGTGGTGGTTTCGCGCGCGTAGCGGCTC
>JBKCZS010000223.1:0-13407 GCA_046337925.1 bacterium
GCCCGACATCGTCACGGGCAAGCGCCGCTGGGCGCACGGGCCGATGGGTGATGAAGACCCGATGGCGCCGCCGGTGCTGGCGTGGTTCCGGCTCGTGCGCGACGCGTCCGCGCCAGGCGGCGCGCGGTTCGTGAAGCACGAGATCGACAACGACAGCGGCGTCGGGACGCAGTTCTGGACGGGCGACCTCAACGCGGACGGACGCATCGACATCGCGGTCGCCAACAAGCACGGTGCGTTTGTGTTCACGCAGGTTGCGCCGCGGAATCGGTGAGCGCCGGCTGCGCGGACGCCCCGCGCTCACCCACGACTGGTGCACGGCACGTGCCATGCAGTGCCAGGCACTGCATGGCACGTGCCGTGCACCAGTTCTGGCGCGCATTGCGCCTCCTCAGCCGAGCCGGAAACGACTGACTCCAGCCGAAATGCGCTGCGTCCGTCAATTCCGAGCATGGCAGGGCGGATTGAAGTGACCGGTGCCAGGCACGTGCCAGTCAGTGCCTGGCACTGCACGGCACGTGCCGTGCACCTATCTGGGGCACCTGTCTGGGGCACCTGTCTGGGGAGGGGCGCCGTGAGCGGCGCAGCCGCGCGTATCAGCCGAACGGTCGCTCCTCGACGCGGTCAATGTCGACGCGGAAGCGCTGGGTCATCACGCGCTCGAGCGGCTTGCCTTCGTCGTCGCGCAGGATCTCCGACACGAACCGATGCCGGATCTCGCCCTCGACACGCACCGTCCACTTCGCGGGGTCGGGCGTCGGCGCCGGCACGAACCAGATCCGTGCCGGGCGAAGCATGCCGAGCTCTGGATCCGGCGCAACGAAGCGAATCGTCCGCGAGGCGCGTCGCCCATCTGCGTGCGTCATCTCACCTTCGACCCGCACGATCTCGGACACGGAGCCGATGATCGCGTTCGGATACGGAATGTCGAAGTAGAACTGCTTGTCGAGGTCGGCGTTGTCGTCGAGGAAGCCAAAGTGGTCGTAGCGGTAGGCTTCGTTGCCGCCGCTCGGCGCAAACGGGGGCATTTCGAGTCCGCCGCCGGCACCCGGCACGGCTCCGACGAGCGTGGGGTCGAGCACGACTGCATCGACGAGCATTCGGCGAACGGCCTGGTACGCGGTCTCGGGCAGCTGCTCGGCGACGAGGTCACCCCGCACGATGTACCGGCTCTGGATCTCCCGCGCCGCCGCGAACGCCTTTGCACGGGTCGATGGATCGAGCACGGCGTCGCGCAGCGCCGCGAGGCGCGTCGGCGAGTCGAGGTTGCGCGGCGCGAGGTAGCGCGGATTGATGACGGCGCCTCCGGGCGGCGAGACTTCCTCGATCGCGCGCGCGACCAACACCTCGGCCGCGATGAGATCAGCGAACGCATCCGTGCGCGAGCGCTGCCAACGGTCGACGGCAAACCAAGCCCGCCGTCCGTACGGCATGAACCCGGCACCGATCCACCACTGGAGGCCAAGCCCGGCGCCGGTACACGCGAGCGCGATGAGAGCCGCCCGCCAGCGCACGCCGCGCGCGGTTCTGCGCACGGCATTCGCAACCGCAAGATCGGCGCCGCACTCGCTGCAGCGTGCAGGGGTCGGCTCCGCGAGGAGATAACGGCACTTCGCGCAGCGTGGCGCGATCGCGCGGCGCGGGAGCCGCGCGAGCCAGAACACAGCGAGCAGAAAGGAAAGCAGCGTGGCCGCGCTCAACACGGACAACGCAAGCCCGAGCGCCGCCGGGTCGCTTGTCAGAATCCAGTCAACCGGATGCCGTGTGAACACGCGGCGGGGAGTATCGTGCACGAACGGAGCCTGCGCAATGCAATTCGAGCCCAAAGACCTCGCGACGCTTCAATCGATCCTCGCCGAACTCAAGGCCGACAGCGGCACGGTCCACGCGACCGGCCCCGACGGCGCGCTGCACCTCCGCGCCGCAATCGGCATCCCCGAGCCCGTGCTCGGAATCGTGAAGGTCGTGCCGGTCGGTAAGGGCATGGCGGGCCTTGCGGCCGAACGGAAGTGCGCGGTCAACAGCTGCAACATCCAGCAGGACACGACTGGCGATGTGCGCCCCGGCGCGCGCGCGACGGGCCTCGCGGGCAGCGTCGCGGTGCCGGTGCTCGCCGCCGACGGCCGCGTGCTCGGCGTCGTCGGCGTCGCCACGCGCGCCGAGCGCACCTTCACCACCGACGACGAGCAGACGGTCGCCGCGCGCAGCCGCGCGTTCTTCGCCTGAACGGAGCACGCGATGGTGCCAGCGTTCTTCCTCGACGGCTGGTTCAACCCGTTCACCATGGCGGAAGTCGGCGTGATCGTCGCGTGCGCGGCGCTCGCGGTCGCCGCGCTCGCCGTCTTCGCCCATCGTCGCGTCGCCGAGTCCTGCCGCAACTGCAGGTTCGACCTGCGCGGCGCGGATCACCGGACTTGTCCCGAGTGCGGTACCTCGCTCGCCGCAGCGAACAGCCGCGCGACGATCGCGTGGGCGCCACGGAAGAAGTTGCTCGCGTCGAACCTCGCGCTCGCGGGCGCGGCGGCACTCTTCGCGTTCTTTCCCGGCCCGATGGTGCGCACGCTGAAGAACGGCGCCGCGAACGGCTTGAGCGATCGCGAACTGATCGAGCGCACCCTCGGCATCGATGGCAACGAAACGCTGGCCTACCACAACGAGCGCACGGCCGAGATCGCCAAGGGCCTGCGGAAGCCCGATGGCAGCATCGCGGACTTTGCGGCGCTGTGCGAGGCGATCGACCGCGCCACGCTCGCCGTCAGGGACGATGTGCTCGCGCTCGAGCTGCTTCCTGCCGATCGCGCCGGTTTCTTCGCGCTGGAGACGAGCCACCACCTTGTGGCCGACCGTGCGGCGCTCGCGCGGCAGGTCGTCGCCGAGGTGCTTGAGCCGACGAAGCTCGCGACCGACACCGCCGACGCGCGCCGCAGGCAGGCGATGCGCGCGTCCGTGATCGGCGATACCGGCGTGCGGCTTGCGCTGATCTCGAATGCGGACTTCCTCTCGCGCTCCAAGGTCGTGTCGCCCGCGCGGCGCCGATCGGGCGGCCGCGAGGCGGATCCGTCGCGCCACTTCCTCATCTCGGGAAATCCGGAGTTCACCACGAGCGGCATCGACCAGCAGCTCGCGATCCATGTCCGCGCCGTCCTTCTGCGCAGCGCCGATGGCGCGATCCGAGCCGTGCAGTTCCGGGAAGACCCGACCCAGAATCCAAGCCGGCGCATCGTCGAGATCGACCCGCCGAAGGGCGTCGCCGTCGGAACGCTTATCTTCACCATCGAAGTCGTCGCGATGCAGCCCGGCATGCAGCAGATCGACGCACCCGAGCACCCGCTTGCGCGGCGCGTGACGGACCTCGAGCTCCCGTACACGGTGCCGCGCAGCAGCTCGAGCGGCGCGAACAAGACTCGACCTGACGGAGCCTAGGCTCTGTCCGACGGATCCCCAGGACGTCGATCCACGCGGCATCCCGGCTGTCCGCGTCGGCTTCAACTCTCTGTATCGCAGCGGTTACAGCTTCGTTTCACCACATTGGCATCCGGGCGCCGCGCGGATCTGTGGTCCCGGTAATCCCTAAGACAGAGCCTAGTCCTCCACCCACACGAGTTCCGGCGGCGTCGACGCATTGGCGTACCGCAGTTCGAACGGCTCGGCGATGTAGCGGAACGAGACCGGGATCCGCGCACGCGCGTAAGTGGGATTCGGTGCATAGCGCAGCGTGTAGGGATACAGCTCCGCGATCTTCGGGTGGACCTGAAACGAGAAGTGCTCTCCCTCGGGGCCCATGAAGAGCAGTCCGGTGGCGAGTGGTGTGACCAACGCGCCGCCGGACCGAAGTTCGAAGGTACCGCTTAGGACGACGGGCGGCTGCGCGGTGTCTGCGCGCTCCAGCGCGTCGGCAGCCGTCACGGCGCCAAACTTGACTTCGAGAAGCCCGTGTCCCGACATTTGCGACGCTCGCGCAAGCGCCTCGGGCGAATGAGCCCGCTCGATCGATGTCCGGACGATGGCTCTTGCATCGTCGCGTGCAAGCGGCGCGACCTCGACTGGTGTGTCGGGCAGCTCCTCGACCGTCACCGCGGGCGGGCCCTTCGCATGCGGGAATCGCAGCGTGTATCGCGCCCAGACGACGCGGGTCCCCCCGAAGCGCGGCTTCGCTGTGTCTCGGGAGTCGGCCGGCCGCGTCGGATCGAGCACCACTTCGAAGGGCTGGCTGGCATCGATCGACGACGGCAGGCTCTTGCCCGACCAGTTGTGCTCGCCGCCGCCGAACGCAAGTGAATCGATCCGCGCGGAGTTTCCATGCTGCCGAGCGAAGCAGACGAAGTTGGCGGTTGTTGTCGCCGCGTCTTCGAAGACTGCGGCCGAGGCGGTGCCGAACTCCAGCCGCAGCGACGCTTGCTCGCCTGAACCCCGTTTCGCTACGAATCGCGAGTTCGCGAGCCACCGTGCAAGCGCCTCGACCACCGCGCTTTCCGTCGCACGCCCGATCGGAGGCGGTAGTGGTGGGGGTGCGACGACCTCGATGGTGAGCGTCTGGTCGATCGCGCGCGCTCCCTCGAGCTTCGCGGCATCCTCCGCAGTCGTATCGGGGATCGTGCGGTTCCCGTAGGCTTGACGCTTGGGAAGACGCGAGTCCTGTACGGCGATGCATTGAACGCGCAGGCGGTAGACCCCGGGCTTGAGATCCGCAGCAAGCGCAGGCATGTCGGCACCGCCACCTGTCCGGCGTCGGCCCGGCTCGCCGGACACCCGCAGCTCGATCTGCGGGGCGTCGGACGCAGCGTGCACCGCCGTTGCCTCGGCGCGCTTCACCACCAGCGCCTCGCGGTTTCGGTCGAGAGCCCAGTCCGGAAAGCGCTTCAAGTCATCGAGCGGTCCGACAAGTTCGAGCGCGATGGATCCGCCTGCGGTCGCGGGCGTGTTGGCGACCAGTTTCGACGCGAGCGCAGCGCGTCCCGCCTCGCTCTGGCGCAGCAGCTCGGCGAGCTTCGTGACCGATGCGTCGGGGCCACCTCCGTACTCTCCCGCCGCGACGAGGCAGCGGGCGAGATCCCGGTTCCTTGCGCCGCTGTTCGCGATCTCCTTGGCCGCGAGCTCGAGGAGTCGATCGCGCTCCTGCCTGTCGAGCGCCTTGAGAAGCTCCGCTCCCTCGCCCTCGAGCAGTTCGTCGAGCGTGCGGCGCCCTGGCTCACCCGCACGCGCGATGCTCTTCAGGACCGCGTCGAGTAGCGCTCCCGACGCGAGCTTGCGCGGCGCGCTGCGCCCGACGAGCGAGTCGATGGCCGCCGCGGCCAGCAACTCGCTCTCCGGGTCGGCCAGGCCCGAGAGCCGTGTGTCGACGAGCGTCTGGAAAGGCATCGACATGATTAGGTTTGCACGGAGGCGCGCGACGCGCGTCGGTGTAAGCCACCACAGTGCGGTCCCGAGCACGCCAAGTGCGACGAGTGCGGCCACGATCGAGCTTGCGCGCCACACGCGCCTACCTGTGCGCACCGCGCCGCTGCGCGTGAGGTCTGCGCCACATTCGGTACAGTTGCCTCTGCTCGGATCGCTGCCGCGCAGGTCGTGCTCGCAGCGGCGACAGACCGGCTGCAGGCCAGCCTGTGTCCCACGGATGGCGCGCCACGCAAGCACGAATGCGAGGAGCGCCAACGCACCGCTCGTGTATGGCAGCATCGTCCACACGATGCTTGGGATCAGGAACCAGTTCATGGCTCTGAGGCGTCAGTCTTCTTAGGAGTCGTCTCCAGCCACACGAGTTCCGGCGGCGTCGACGCATTGGCGTACCGCAGTTCGAACGGCTCGGCGATGTAGCGGAACGAGACCGGGATCCGCGCACGCGCGTGGCCTTCGTTCGGCGTGTAGCGCAGCGTGCGGGGATAGAGCTCGACGACTTCCTTCCCCACCTCGAAGGCCACGCCCGAACCGTCCGCATCGAGCGTCACGACCCACGCCGTGATCGGCGCGAGCAGCGAGCCCTCCGACCGCAGCTCGAAGTCGCCTGAGAGGATGAAGGGCTGTGCCTCGTCGCCCGATCCCGATCCCGATCCCGACCCCGCCTCCGCACGCGCGGGTGCGGTGCTCCAGAACGAGAAGTTGATCTGGTCTTGCTCGGGCATGCGGCTGCGCCTTTGCATCAGGTTCATCGTGTGCGACTTGGCGATCGACTGCTGGAGCATCGCCTGCGCCTGCTCGCGCGGGAGCGGCGTCGCGACTGCAGGCGTGTCGGGCAGCACTTCGCTGGTCACCTCGGGCTTGGCGTTCGCGTTCGCGAACCGGAGCGTGTAGCGCGCCCACACGACCGGAATCGGATCGGACTTTCCTCCGCTCCAGCTGACGGCAGCAGGCATCGAAGGGTCGAACACGATCTCGAAGGGATCCTGCGGGCGGAAACTGCGATCCGATGACCCGCCCGACATGCCGCCGCCTCCTCCGCTGTTGAGGTTGATGCTGCCCAGCGGAACCGAGCGGCCGTTCTGTCGGCAAGTCATCGTGAATCCGAGCGCGAACTGATCGGGACCCGATTCGATGTTCATCGCGAGCGAGTCGAAGTCGACGCGGGCGCCGAACGAGTCGGTGGTCAGCGTGCAGTTCTTGAGGAGATTCGCGGCGAACTCGACGGCCTTCGGATCGAGCGTCCGCTGAATCGGAGCGGGCGGCCCCTGACGCGGCATCACCATCACCGAGAAAGTCTGGTCGATGGCCCGCGCGCCTTCGAGCTTCGCGGCCTCTTCCGCGGTGATCGCGGCCGAGGTTGCTCCGGCGAAGGTACGGCGCTTGGGCACGACCGCCTGCGGCGCGACGACACCCACGACGCGGATCTGATGCGCGCCCGCCGGAAGATCGGCGAGCAATCCAGGGATCTCCATGTCGTTGCCAAACGCGTCCGCGCCGAACGCCGCGCCGCTTCGCAGCATCGTCGGCGCCGCGCCCGCAGGCGCGTTCGCTGCGATGGCCTCGACGCGCTCGATGAGAAGCGCGTCCTTCCTGCGGTCGAAACCCGATTGCCTGAACTGGCGCAGTGCATCGAGCGGCCCTTCGAGTTCGATCTTGATGACGCCGCCAACCGTGCCCTGGCCCTTGACGACGAGCCTTGGCTGCAGCGCCGCGCGGCCCGCTTCGGTCTGCCCGAGACGATCGACGAGCGTGTTCACCGCTCCGTCCGGCTCGCGGCGGAACCCCGCCGACAGCACGAAGCCGCGGGCGAGGTCGATCTTCGTCGCGTTGCTGGCGAGGATCTCCTCGAGTGCAAGCTCGAGGAGTCGCTCGCGCTCCGGTTCATCGAGGTTGGTGAGGAGCGTGCGCGCATCCCGCTCGATCAGCGCGCCGACCGGTGTGCGGCCCGCCTCGCCGGCGCGCGAGAACGCCTTCAGGATCGCGTCGAGCAGCTCGCCCGAAGGCACCGTGCGCGTTCCGCCCTGCTGGGGAAAGCCGCCACGCGTGCCAAGCCGCAGGTCGACGGCGCTGCGCGCGAGCTGCATGCTCGTCTCGTCGGCGAGCCCCGACAGCATCGTGTCGATGAGCGCCTCGAGCGGCATCGACGCGACGAGATCGGTGCGGACGCGCGAGATGCGCGACGGCGTCAGCCACCAGAGCGTCGTGCCTGCGACGGCGACGGCGATCAGCGCGACCACGATCGCGCCCGCCCGCCGCACGCGCCCGCCCGTGCGCACCGCGCCGCTGCGCGTGAGATCCGCCCCGCACTCGGGGCAAGTGCCCTTGCCCGGGTCGACCCCGCGCAGGTCGTGCTTGCAGCGCCGGCAGACCGGCTGCCACCCGACGGGCCTGCCGCGGACCGCGCGCACGACGAGCATGCCGGCGATGAACGCGAGCACGCCGCCGACATAGGTGAGGGCGGTCCAGAACACGGGAGGGATGGCGAGCCAGTTCATGTGGGGATTCGCGAGAGAGATACGCAACGGCATCGACTGAAACTGCCGATGCATGAGGCAACCGCCCAAGTTTACCCTTTGCGTTTTGATTCACAACAACACTTGCTTGGAAGCGCGTGCGTCTCGCGTTACGGTGCGCATGATCGCGGGACACACGATGGCGGAGCACTTCCTCAGCAACCTGTTCTCCTCGGCCGACACACGATGGGCCGCCACCGTGATCGGTGTCGCGGCGGCGCTGATCGTTGCGTTTCAGTTTGTCCGACGCCGGCCAAAGCCCGGGAAGTGCGCGGAGTGCCAGCACGACCTGCGTGGGATTGCGGGCGATCGCTGTCCTGAATGCGGCCTCGGGGTCGCTGCCACAACGGCGAGGATTGCTGCGCGCGCCCGTGCGCGGCGGGGGTGGATCGTCGCAGGCATCACGCTCGCGCTTGCGGCGGGGCTTGTCTATCTCTTCGCCGAATCCGTGACGACCTGGATCAAGTGCGCCGCCGCAGCGTCCATGACCGACCGCGAGTTGGCGGCGCAGTCGATGCGGTTCGATGGAAGCGACGCACGGATGGCGCTCAAGGAACGCGCAGACGCGATCGCCGCGGGGGAGCGGACGGTCGATGGATCGCTGTCGGATCCGGCTGCGATCAGGGCGGTCATCAACCAGCCGATGAAGCATCGAATCGCGCCTATCGCGCCGGCGGGAAAACCAGACCCGCACACCATGCGGGAGCTCGACGGCCGACTCGCCGCACTACTCTCTATCCCGCGGGTGTTCATCAACCGGGCGTACATCGCCCGCGAGTTGCTCCTGAACGATGGTCGCCCGTCCGGCGAACAGACGATCGAGGAAGAGCAACTGCTCCGCTCGTTGCTCAGCGATCCGCAGGTGATCGCTGTCGTCGCCGACGCGGAGGTCGTGAACGCGCTTCTCGGTTGGGCCGCGAGGCCTCTGGTGCGCCGCGATGG
The DNA here is from genome assembly GCA_046337925.1 of bacterium. GTDB lineage: Bacteria > Planctomycetota > Phycisphaerae > Phycisphaerales > SM1A02 > QWPT01. Next base: position 8,853 of record JBKCZS010000223.1, read on the forward strand.
AACGGCGACCGACTGGGTGCTCGCCGTCGAACGAAGCTCGAGCCTCGTCGGGCTCCGCGCGCTTGGGGATATTCGGGTGATCTCGGCAAAGATGCGGTGCGCGGGAGTCGACGATGTGGAAGTCGATGTCTTGATGCAGCCCAACCCGCGCGCACTGTTGCCGAGCCTCATGCTCCTCATCCCCGAAGGAGTGTGCGACGAGGGCGAGTTCGTCGTCGACTTCGAGATCACGCGCGTCGCGATCCCCGGCGCGACCGAGCCGTCCTCGACCTTCACGGTGCAAAGCCGTGTTCCGTTCGGTCTCGACAGCCAGCGGCAGCAGGTGCGATGACCGCTATCGCTTGACGCGCATCACGACATGGTCGACAGGATCGCCGTCGGAGTAGTTGAATCCGACGAGGTCGCCGACCGCGATCGCCACCGACTCGAACTCGGCGGCCGATGTGCGCGGCAGAAGCAGGTACGCGCCGGGATTCTCCGCCGCCCACGCGACGATCGTCGCGCGGTTCGTCTCGTCGACCGCATCGCCGAACCGTACGAGGCGGCCGCGGGTCGCCCACATCAGCGAGTCTTCCTGATAGCCCACGCCTGCGATCTTCGGGAAGTCCGCGTCGGGCGGGAGCTTGCCTGCGTCCGCCGCCACGATGCCGACGATGCGCGGCGTGTTCCAGATCCACCGCGTGTTGGGGATCCACACGCTGAAGAGCGCCATCTGCGCAAGCACCGTCGCGGGGATTGCGATCGTCAAGGCGCGCGCGAACAAGCCTGCGAGCGACGCGCGCCACGCGACGACGAGCAGCGCGACGGAACCGAGCGATGCGCCGAGCGCGAGGATGAAGACCGGCGACGCCGAGTCCTCGAGCGGTGGCCACGACGGAATCGAAGGCGCGGTCTTGCCGAGCGCGAGGAGCGTGAAGTAGAGCCCAGGCCCCGCGAGCGCGAGCACCGAGCCGACCACCAGCCAGACGCCGAAGCCGAAGCGGTCGCCCGCATTGAGCGGCTTCGGAAGCGCGCGCAGCCCGCCGAGCACGCAGCGCGCGGTGAACAGCGCGATCGCGGGATAGATCGGCAGGATGTAGTGGGGGAACTTGGTGACGATCAGCTCGAACGCGAGCCAGGTCGGCACGGCCCAGCAGAAGAGGAAGATCTCGGCGTCGCGGCCGCGCGCGCTTGCGAAGCGCGTGCGCATGCGCGCGAGGAACCCCGCGCCGGCCGGTGCCTGCGCCGCGAACGCGCGCATCGCGAGCCGCCCGAACGCGAGCCCCGTGAGAAGCGATCCCGGGAAGAAGAACGCGACGATCGTGAGGAGGTAGTAGCCCGGCGGGAACGCGTGACCTTCCGCGCCTTCGCGCGCGCGCAGCAGCACTTCCTTTTCGAACGCGGCCTTGAGCGTGTCCCAGCCGACCTCGCGCATCGCGAGCCAGATCCACGGCGTCGCCATCGCGGCGAGGACAAAGAGGCCGAAGAACGGACGCAGGCGCCAGATGAAGCGCCATTCGCGCCGCGCGGCCGCTGCGCCGATCGCGCAGGTCGCAGCGACGAACGGCGTGATCGGGCCCTTCGCGAGGATGCCGAGCCCGACGGCGACCCAGAGCAGCGCGACCGAACCGATCGGCAGTCCGCCGCGCGCGTTCGGATCGACGCGGTGCATGCGCCAGAGCCGCCAGAGCGCGCACATCGAGAGCGTCGTCGTGAAGAGAAGCACTTCATCGGCGCGCGCCATGTGCGCGTCGACCGCGAGGACGGGCGACACCACGAGCATGCACGCGGCGAGCAGTCCGACATGCCCGCCGAACATCGAGCGCCCGAGCCAGAGCGTGAGTAGGCCTGCACCGAGCGCGGCGATCGCGCTCGGCAACCGGTACATCCAGATCGCGTCGCGCGACGGGTCGCCGCCCGTGATCGCAAGCACCGTCGGCGCCTGCACCCAGTAGATGAGCGGCGGCTTCTTGAGGCGGATCTCCTCCCCGACGCGCGGGATCACCCAGTCGGCGAGGCGGCTGCTCTCCGCCATCTGCCGCGACGCCTGCGCGAACCGCGGCTCGTCGCGGTCGGTGGTAGGCACGGCCGTGATGCCGACGATGTACGCGCAGGCTGCGAGCAGGCAGACCACAAGCGCCGAGCGCAGGTACGAACCCTGCTCACGGAATCCGCGCGTCTGGAGGAACTCCTGCAGCATGGGCACAGGGTACCCGAGGGGAGCCTCATCGTTCAGCCTGAGCAGCCGCTGCAGCCGAAGGCGCAGCGCAGCGAGGCCTGAGCGGCGGGCGCGCGGTGTGTTCGTCGAAGTCGTCACCAACCCGTTCCCGCTGGGCTGCGCTCCGCGGTTGGGGACGCGGTTCTCACCCGCTATGGAAACATGTCATCTTTTCTCCACGCGCTGAATCCTGCGTTACGGTGAGCCGCATGGATTCGATGCCAAGGAAAGGAATGCATCGGAAGGGCGGCGCGGGCGAGGCGCGCTTCCTGACGTTCTCATGTCTGGATGGCCGCCATCACTTGCAAGGGAGATCCACGCGATGCGCGATCCAGCAAAGCCTCGCCGCAATGATTGAGATCGATGCGCTTGCGCTACACGCTTGGGTCATCATGGGGAATCATGTCCACCTGCTCTTGACGCCACGGTCTGAAACTGTCGAACATGCACTTGCGGTGCTGAAGTCATCGATCGTTCGCACGCTTCCACTCAGCGAAAGAGCCACGCAACAGATCTGGGAGCGTGGCGGCGGCTTTGACCGACTTGTTTGGTCCGAGCGTGCGTACTGGAACATCTTTGGCTACATCCACATGAACCCTGTCCGCGCGGGTCTCGCCTCGATGCCTGAATACTGGCAATGGAGCTCCGCGCGCGACTGGAGAAAGCAGCGTCGAAACACGCCGTTCGTTCGCCATCCCTACTGGATTGAGCCATGGCCTCAGCCGAAGGCGGAGCGTAGCGAAGCCTGAGCGGTTGGCGCGCGATACGTTCGTCGAAGTCGTCGCCAAGCCGCTCCCGCTGCGCTGCGCTCCGCGGTCGGGGGCGGTTGCGGGGCCGAAGGCGGAGCGCAGCGAAGCCTGAGCGGTTGGCGCGCGGTGCAGCCGTCGTATCGTGTGGCATCACTTTGAGTGATGGCGGCCGGGGACGCGCCGTGTGCGTTCCGGCCGGGGGGGTTGGAGCGGGGCGCGGTGGCAGTCGTGGGGCGTGGTGTGCGTTCGATTCCGCCATCACTCAAAGTGATGCCACACGGCACACTCGTCGAAGTCGTCGCCAAGTTGCTCTCGCTGCGCTGCGCTCCGCGGTCGGGGGCGGTTCGGCTACCGCGTGTCCTCGACCCCACCAGAGGGAGCGCCCGCAGGCGCGACCGCTGAAACTCGCGTGAAGACGAAGCTCTTGCCCTGGTAGTCCACCCGCACGCTGTCGCCATCGCCGATCTCGCCCGCGAGGATCTTGCCGGCGAGGCCGTTCTCGATGCGCTGCTGGATGACGCGCTTCAGCGGTCGCGCGCCGAACTGCGGGTCGTAGCCTTCGTTCGCGAGCGCCGCCGTCGCGGCAGCGGTCACGCCGAGCGTGATGCCGCGTGCGGCGAGGCGCTTGCGCAGGTTGCCGAGCTGGATCTCGACGACGCCGCCGAGCTGCTCGCGCGACAGCGCGTGGAAGATCACGGTCTCGTCGATTCGGTTCAACAGCTCCGGCCGCAGGTGCTTCTTGAGGATGCCGCGGACATGCGCCTCGATCACGGCGTCGTCCTCGTGGCGCTCGGTCATCTCGAGGATCGCGTGCGAACCGATGTTCGAAGTCATGACCACGATCGTGTTCGAGAAGTCGACGGTGCGGCCCTGGCCATCGGTCAGGCGGCCATCGTCCAGGAGCTGCAGCAGCACATTCGACACATCGGGGTGCGCCTTCTCCATCTCGTCGAAGAGCACGACGCAGTACGGCCGACGGCGCACGGCCTCGGTGAGCTGCCCGCCCTCGTCGTGACCGACATATCCGGGCGGCGAACCGATGAGCCGCGACACGGCGTGCTGCTCCATGTACTCGCTCATGTCGATGCGCACGATGGCCTCTTCGGTGTCGAAGAGATATCCAGCGAGCGCCTTGCAGAGCTCGGTCTTGCCGACGCCGGTCGGCCCGAGGAACAGGAACGATCCGATCGGACGGTTCGCCTCGCCAAGACCCGCGCGGTTGCGGCGCACGGCCTCGCTGACGGCACCGACCGCCTCGCGCTGGCCGACGACGCGCTTCGCGAGCTCGTCCTCCATGTGCAGGAGCTTCTCGCGCTCGCTCTCGATGAGCTTCGCGACGGGGATGCCCGTCCACTTGGCGACGACTTCTGCGATCTGCTCGCTGTCGACTTCTTCCTTGACGAGCGCGGTGCCCTCGGCCTGACGGCGGCGGAACGACTCCTCGGCGGCCTTCAAGCGCTGCTCGAGGTCGCGCAGGTCGCCGTACTGGATGCGCGACGCGCTCTCGAAGTCGCCGCGGCGCTTCGCCTGCTCGAGCTCGATGTTCTTCTTCTCGATGTCGGCCTTCACCTGCTTGACGGCGTCGAGCTCCTTCTTCTCGATCTCCCAC
>JBKCZS010000224.1:0-10751 GCA_046337925.1 bacterium
GCCATCTTCGAGCTCATGAAGATGAACTCCGAGATCCGCGACCTCGCGTTCAACCGCTCGAGCGTCGGCAAGCTCCGCTCGGCCGCCGTGCGCGGCGGCATGCGCAGCCTCGTCGAGGACGGCAAGATCAAGATCCTCCGCGGCATGACCACGCCGGCGGAAGTCGCCAACTTTGCGCAGATCGAGGGCTTCAGCCCCAGCGAGGTGCACGCCACCTGATCGGTGTCGTGAGAGTTGTTCCACGAGGTGCGCCGCCCCGCGCGGCGGGCAGTTCCCCAAGAGTTTCCTTCAAGACAGAGACACGCCATGTCCACCATGCAGATCGACCGTCTTCTCGACAGCATCGTCACCCTCGGTGCGTCGGACCTTCACATCTCGACGGGCCGCCCGCCGACCATCCGTCTGCACGGCAGCCTGAAGAGCCTGGCGACGAAGGTCGTTGAGGCCGACGACGCGACGGCGCTCATGAAGTCGATCACGCCTGAGAAGAACCAGGCCGAGCTTGCGGAAGTGGGCGGCACCGACTTCGGCTTCAGCTTCCAGGGCCGCGCGCGCTTCCGCGTGTCGGTGTTCCGCCAGCGCCAGCAGATCTCGATGGTGCTCCGACTCATCCCGAACAAGCTGCTCACCTTCCAGGAGATCGGCCTTCCGGCAATCGTCGAGGAACTCTGCCGCCGTCCGCGCGGCCTCTTCCTCGTCACCGGTCCGACCGGTTCGGGCAAGTCCACCACGCTCGCGTCGATGGTCAACTGGATCAACGAGTTCTACGACCGTCACATCGTGACGATCGAGGACCCGATCGAGTACTACCACTATCACAAGAAGTCGGTCGTCAACCAGCGCGAGGTCGGCCAGGATGTCCCGACCTTCTCCGAGGCGCTCCGCCGCGTGCTCCGCTCCGACCCCGATGTGATCCTCGTCGGCGAAATGCGAGACCTCGAGACGATCGAGTCCGCGATCCGCGCCGCAGAAACGGGCCACCTCGTGTTCGGCACCCTGCACACCTCGGGCGCCGCGAGCACCATCAACCGCGTGATCGACGCGTTCCCCGTGACCCAGCAGGAGCAGGTCCGCGTCCAGCTGTCGACCTCGCTCATCGCGGTGCTCTCGCAGCAGCTGTGCGCCCGCGCCGATAAGCCCGGACGCTGCGCGGCCTACGAGTTCCTCGTCGTCACCCCCGCGATCTCGAACCTCATCCGCGAGAACAAGACCTTCCGCATCGACTCGGCCATCCAGACCGGCCGCAAGTTCGGCATGCAGCTCCTCGACGACCACCTCTGGAAGCTCTACTCCGAGGGCAAGGTGTCGGCCGAGGAGATCATCGATAAGTGCAAGAACCCGGGCGACATGAAGGACAAGATCCACCGCGCAGGCGGGGTGATTGGCCGGACGGAGCTCGATTCCGACCACGACGCTGGTTGATCGGCGGCTTGGAGTGCCGGCGGACGCGGCCGACGGGCGAACCGCCCGAAACCGCGTTTCCTCGCTCCTGGCCATACGCATCAATCCAAGTGTCCTGACCCAAACCCCCGTGTTGCCGCTACGCGGGGGGGTGGGGCGTGCCGTATAGCACGCAGTAGGTCCCGTTCTCCCGCAGCGTGCGGGGGCGGACCTGTTCCTCGATCGCGCGGCGAACCGGACGGGTTGCCTTCACCTTCCGTCCACGAATGTCGTCCACGAATGTCGTCCAATACGTCCTCCATCATCACGCCGGAGCAGGAACAACTCCTTTCGATCCTGAAGGGTGCCCGTATCGGTCGAGCGCTTCGGAAGCTTGGCTACATCACCCGTGAGCAGGCCGAGGAAGCCGCCGCGATGCAGCTCGAGGGCCGGAAGGGCGAGCTCCTCGGCCAGATCCTCGTCAGCCTCGGTCGGTGCGACCAGAAGGCGGTCGAGCGGGCGCTCGCCTACACGAAGGGCTTCGCCTACTTCGACCTCGAGAAGACCGGGGTCTCGCAGGACGCGATCAACGCCGTCGACGGCCGCCTGGTGCGCATGGGCCAGTTCATCCCCGTCGATGTCGACCTTGCCTCGCGCAAGATCGTGATCGCGGTCAAGGATGTGAACAACTTCGGCGCGGCCGACAACCTGAAGCAGATGGGCAACTGGCGGCGGGTCACCGTCGGCGTCGCGCCCGCCGAGCAGGTCGAGCGCCTGATCGCCGAGAAGTACCCCGAGCGGGGCGGCGACTCGCGCACCGCGCTCGACACCGTCGGCGGCGGTGGCGCCGCCGTCTCCGCCCTCGAGGGCCGCGGCGACTCGATCGACCTCGCGTCGCTCGAGATGGCCGCGAACGACAACGCGGTGGTGCAGCTCGTCCAGAAGCTGCTGCTCGTCGCGATCGAAGACAAGGCAAGCGACATCCACCTCGAGCCCTTCGAGGACGAGTTCAAGGTGCGCTACCGAATCGACGGCGTGCTCTACGACATGCACGCGCCCGCGAAGAGCCTCGCGACCGCGCTCGTCTCGCGCGTCAAGGTCATGTCGAAGCTCGACATCGCCGAGCGCCGCCTTCCGCAGGACGGCCGCATCGAGTTCATGCTGCCGCAGGGCCCGATCGACCTCCGCGTCGCAGTCCTCCCGACCATGTTCGGCGAGTCGGTGGTGCTTCGTATCCTCGACCGCTCGAATGTCCAGCTCTCGCTCGACAAGGTCGGTCTTCCGCCCGACGACCTCGAGAAGTTCCGCACGCTCATCAACAAGCCGAACGGCATCGTCGTCGTCACCGGTCCGACCGGCTCGGGACAGACGACCACGCTCTACGCGGCGCTCAACGAGCTGAACGACCCGACCGTCAAGATCCTGACCGCGGAAGACCCCGTCGAATACGATGTGCAGGGCCTCATCCAGTGCCAGGTGAACCTCGACCAGGAGCTCACCTTCGCGAAGCTGCTGCGAAGCTTCCTCCGCCAGGACCCCGACATCATCCTCGTCGGCGAAATCCGCGACCTCGAGACCGCGCAGATCGCGATCCAGGCGTCGCTCACCGGCCACCTGGTGCTCACCACGCTCCACACCAACGACGCGCCGAGCACCGTGCTCCGTCTCGTCGATCTTGGCGTCGAGACCTTCCTTCTCACCGCCACCATCGAGGCGATCGTCGCCCAGCGCCTCGTGCGCCGCGTGTGCGTCAAGTGCAAGGAGGCCTACTCGCCGAACGAGGAGCAGCTCATGGAGCTCGCGCTCCGCCCGCGCGATGTCGAGGGCAAGCAGTTCTTCCGCGGCCGAGGCAAGGGCTGCGACTACTGCCGCCGCTCGGGCTACAAGGGCCGAAAGGGTCTCTTCGAGATCCTCGTGATGGACGACGAGATCCGCGAGCTCGTGATGAAGCAGGCCTCGACCTCCGTGATCCGCCAGGAGGCGCGCAAGCGCGGCATGCGCACGCTGCGCGAGTCGGGCCTCATGGCGATCTACAACGGCGAGACCACGATCGACGAGGTCGTGCGCGAGACGATGACAGACGAGGGATGACCGAAGACGAATGACCGACGCGTGACGGCCGAACGCGGACGACCGACTGAATCCTGAACCACCGCGCGGCGGAGCCGCGAGACAGACGACAGCAATCAGAGCCTGGAGCCACCCATGCCAACCTACGCCTACGACGCGATCAACAACGCAGGCAAGAAGACCTCGGGCACCATCGAGGCGTCGACCGCCGACGAGGCGCTCAAGAAGATCCGCGCGCAGGGACTGTTCCCGAGCGGCGTGAAGGAGCAGAAGGTCTCGGGCGGCACCGGCGGCGGCGGCGCCAAGAAGGTCCGCGATGTCAAGAAGAAGAAGAAGAGCTTCAACATCACGATCGGCGGCGTCAGCACCAAGAAGCTGACCCTCTTCACCCGCCAGCTGTCGACGCTGCAGGACGCAGGCCTGCCGCTCCTCCGGTCGCTCCAGATCCTCGAGAACCAGCAGAAGCCGAGCGCGCTCAAGAATGTGCTCCAGGGCGTCTGCGAGGAAGTCGAGTCGGGCACCAGCCTCTCCGAGGCGATGGCCAAGTTCCCGCGCGCGTTCGACCGGCTCTACACCAAGATGGTGGCGGCAGGCGAGGTCGGCGGCGTGCTCGATGTCATCCTCCAGCGTCTCGCCGACTTCATGGAGAAGGGCCAGCGCCTGAAGCGGCGCATCATCGGCGCCCTCATCTACCCGGCGGTCGTCATCTTCATCGCCGTCCTCATCGTGACGGGCATCATGTACTTCGTCATCCCGAAGTTCCAGGAGATCTTCGAGGACTTCGATGTCAAGCTGCCCGACCTCACGATCTTCATGATCAACGCCTCGAAGTGGGTGGCCGGAACATCCTCGACAAGCCAGGTCGTGCCCGGCGTCGTCTGGATCGTCTGCTCGCCCGTCCTGATCTTCCTGTTCTTCAAGCTGATACGAAAGACGGGGCCGGGAAGGGCGATCACCGACATCGTGGTGCTGCGCGTGCCCGTGCTCGGAACGCTGTTGAGAAAGACGGCGATCGCGCGCTTCACGCGCACGCTCGGCACCCTCATCAGCGCAGGCGTGCCGATCCTCGAGGCGATCCTCATCACGCGCGACACCTCGGGCAACTATGTGTTCGAGCGCGCGCTCACCAAGGTGCACGACTCGATCCGCGAGGGCGAGACCTTCGCGGTGCCGCTGCGCGAGGCCAAGGTCTGCGACGCGATCGTCGTCAACATGATCGATGTCGGCGAGGAGACCGGCGACCTCGATGTGATGCTCATGAAGATCGCCGACAACTACGACGAAGAGGTCGATGTCGCGGTCGCAAGCCTCCTGTCGCTCCTCGAGCCGTTCATGGTCGTCGTCCTCGGCGGCATCGTGCTCATCATCGTCCTTGCGCTGTTCCTCCCGCTCGTCTCGATGATCGAGAGCGTATCGAACACCACCAAGAAGTAAGGCCCCGAACGAGTCCTCCGCGCCGCGAGGCGCGGTTCCTCCGCTCCGACCACATCCGGATCCAACTCCATGTCGATTCGCGCGAACACGCCATTCCCCACCACGCCCGTCCGCGGGCGAGCGGGGGGCTTCACGCTCACCGAACTCCTCGTGGTGATCGCGATCATCGTGCTCCTCATCGGCACGCTGGTCGTGGTGGTGTCGGCGGCCACGCGGCGGGCGCAGGGCGCCAACACCCAGGTGCTCATGAACTCGATCTCGACCGGCCTGGGGCAGTTCCAGACCGACTTCGGCTACCTGCCTCCGGTGCTCGCGGCGCGCGAGAATCCGAACCCGCAGTCGCGCGGCCTCGGCCGCGATGTGCTGAAGCTCGGGCAGGTCGCAGGCGCGAACGATGTCGCGCGCCAGCAGGACTGGGTGAGCTACACCACGCTCGCCGACTTCCTGATCGGCTACGGACACCGCGGGGAGGACGGGTACGGCGTCGTCCAAGGCGCGCCGAACGGCGCCGGCAACCGAGAGGCTCCGCCGTTCGGCATCCGCTCGCCCGGTCCCGACGGCGCGTTCGGTTCGATCGACGCGCCGCAGGCCGCGTTCGCGAACAACCCGAACTTCTGGGGCTACTACCGCGCGCGCAATCCCGCGCGGCTCGCGACGCCGCCGGCATCGGGCGCTCCCGCCTGGAACAGCGCCGCGGTCGAGGGCAAGGTCTACGGCCCGTACATCGAGCTGAAGGACGAGCGACTCGTCGCCGGCATCACCGGCTTCCAGCCGAACGGCCGGCCGAACCTGATCTTCGCCGACCAGGCGGGCGCGGCGTTCGACAACCTTCCGAAGACCATCGTCGACTACTGGGGCGAGCCGATCGCCTACTACCGCACGCCCTATGTCGGCGACGACCTGCGCAGCACCGCCGCCGACGCGAACGGCATCTTCGCGAACCTCGGCGACATCTACATGCTCCGCGCGTGGGAGATCCCGCCGAGCGACCGTTCGGAAGGCGCGCCCGACGCCGCCGGCGACAACTCGTCGAGCGTGCAGCTGAAGGGCGCGTCGTACGCGCTGATGTCGATGGGCCCCGACCGGTCCTTCGACCGCTCACGCCGCCGCGATCTCGGCGAGTTCAACAAGGACAACATCGTCGTCACGGGCAAGTGACCGCAGGGCGACAGACGAGCGAGGAAACACCCATGCAGCGAACCGGCAACACCCATCCGAAGCGATCGACCGGCCGTCGGTCAGGCTTCACGCTGATCGAGCTCCTCGTCGTGATCGGCATCATCGTGCTCCTCGTGAGCCTCGTGCTCGCCGTCAGCGGCAGCGTGAGCCGCGCCAGCGAAGAGCGCGCCACCAAGAACACGCTCGAGATCCTCAACGCGGCGACCGAGGAGTTCGAGCGCGTCCTCGATCGGCGCGCGACCTACCGGAGCGGCGTGGTCGCCGGCGGCATCGCAGCCGATCCGACCGCGAACAGCGTGTGGGATGTCGATTCGAATCCGTTTCCCACCGGGCTTCCACCGGGCGCTGCCAACGCGCAGCTCGGCATCAACAGCTGGGCGCAGCTCCAGTCGCCGTACCAGGGCACGCCGCCGAACGGCCTTCCCGCCTACTCGAACCTTCCGTTCCGCCGCACGGCCACGCTGCTGTGGGCGATGAGCCAGTCGCAGACGGTCGCGCCGATCCTCCAGAAGCTGCCCGAGAGCGTCTTCCGCAGCGTGCGCAGCAACTTCACCGGCCAGCAGCCGAGCCTCCTGCGTCACTGCGTCGACAACTGGGACACGCCGATCATCGCGATCTTCCCGGGCCGCGAGGCGACGCAGGCCGAACTCGACGCCAACAACCCGAATGTCGTCGACCGCGACGGCACCATCCGCTCGGACAGCGAATGGGCCGCCGCAAACCTCGGCGGACTGCGCGTCTCCTGCAAGGACCGCCGCATCCTCTGGGTCTCGGCGGGCATCGACACGCGCTTCAGCGATGTCCCCGCGGGCGGCGTTGCGAATCCCAGCGCCGACAACCTCTACAGCTACGAACCGTGAGGCCCTGCATGCACGCAGCCCGCTCCGACATATTCCTCACGACCCGCCGCGCCGATGCGCGCGCACGCGCGTTCACCATTATCGAACTGCTGATCGTCATCGGCATCATCGCCATCCTGTCGGTCCTCACGACCATCGGTGCCCGCCGCCTCACCGCCAGTTCGCGCCTCGCCGCCGGCACCAACGCCGTCACCAACATGCTCGGCACCGCCCGAGCCGCTGCGATCCGCGACTCCGCCGTGACCGCGATCGTGTTCCGTCCCATCTGGAACCCGGCCAATCCGTCCGTTCCCCAGCGCGTCGAGATGATCGTCGTGCGTCCGACCGGAGACCGGAGCTTCTTCAGCGGCTCGCCGGGCGGCGTGGCCGAGCGCTTCCTGCCCGTCGCGAACATCCCGCCGATCCCGCTGCCCCAGGGCATCAAGGTCGCCGGGCCGATGTACGACCCGCCGGGAAGTTTCGGCGGCATTCCCGCCGAGCAGGTGTTCGCGACGCAGGCCGAACTGCCGCTTCTCGTGAACTGCTCCGAGACCATCGAGTTCAACCGCACCGTCGCCCTCATGTTCGGGCCGCAGGGCGAGTTCCTCACCCGTCCGCCGAACTCCTCGATCACGCTCGACGCCAAGAGCTATGTCGACTGGAACCGCAACGGTTCGTCGCCCACGCCGCCCGCGGACCCGCAGGACGCCGCGGTCGGCAACTGCGCATCGGGCAACTTCGAGATCTTCTGGCTGCAGGACCACCCCGACGACGAGTGCAACCTGATGTTCGTGCCGTTCCTCGTGGTCTACGACGACAAGGCCGCGCGCGAGGTCAAGGGCCTGCCGTGGAACAACGACACGAATGTCATCAACGAACTCACGGGCCCGGCGGGCTACATCGCGCAGTTCGGTGACCGCATCACCTTCAACCGCTTCAGCGGCATCCCCGAAAGGAAGGTGCGTTGATGCCAACCACTGATCCGCACGGCGCACGCGCTTCCAGTCTCCGCGGCTTCACGCTCGCCGAGATGCTGCTTGCGATCTTCATCCTTGGTATCGGCGTGATCTCGATCGCGGCGCTCTTCCCAGCGGGCATCGCGCTGCAGCGGCAGGCCGCCGACGACACCATCGGTCCGATCGTCGCGAAGAACGCCTTCGCCACGCTGCGCTCGAAGCTCTCGCAGGAGGACTTCGGCTCGTTCCAGGATTTCGGGATCGGCCCGCAGTATGTCGCCGGCCAGGGTCCCATCGGCACCATCCGTCCGGTCGGCGCCACCGCCGACATTCCGCAGCTTTCGGGCGACTGGGGCTGGATGCGCCCCGCGTTCTACACGAACGCCTCCGCGGCTGGCGAGCCGAACCTCGGAACGATCGATGTCTTCTCCGCGATCTACACGCGGCAGCAGGCGCCGTTCAATCTCGGCGCGTGGTTCACTCCTGCAGGCCCGTGGGCAACCGAGATGGTCGATGGCGTCGATGTCGGCGGCACCACGGTTCCGCTCTTCGGCATCCCGTACAACCGCGCGAAGTATCCGCTCTACGACATCGCAGCGGCCGATCCCGCGCAGGTCCCGTCGAGCATCGACTTCCAGGCGCTCCTCGAGCCGAACTTCACCTTCTCGCAGGCCGAGCGCTCGTATCCGCAGGGAGCGAGCGTGCAGGGGTCGATCCCCGTCTACCACTGGGACTGCATGTTCCGCCGCTCGGGCGGCCGCATCCAGGTGGCGGTCTTCGTCTACCGCGTGACTTCGCCGGGCGGCGAGACGCGACCGTACCGCACGGTCGGCCTCAACGGAACGCTGCTCACCGGCGCGCCCGCGGCGCCCGCTGGTGCGTTCGACACCTCGCCGACCACGCCGCCGATTCCGGCGCTGTACCTTGCGCCGGCCGCGGTCGGAACCGCGATCCCGTGGCCGCTGCGTGGCAATCCGACGGGCGCGTTCAGCGCCGCAAACGGCTACACCGTGGTAGCCGCCGGAACCCCCGCGCCGACCGATGAGATCTTCGGCACGCACAAGGGCACGCCCTTCGCGCCCAATCTCGTCTGGGACGACTGGCAACTGCCCGGCTCGTGGTGGATCGACAACCACGGCAGCGTGCACAAGGTCCTCAACGGCCGCACGCGCCAAGGTCCGACCGCCGCGACCGCCGCGAACGAGCCGGGGCAGGGCCCCGTGAAGCTGCAGCGCCCGATCCCGATCCTGCCCGCGGCACCGATCAACGGCGTCATCCCGGGCGTCGTCTATCCGGCCGGCGGACCCAACGGATACATCTCGGGAATCTGGTTCGTTCCGCAGCGCGACGCGCGCGGCAACATCCTGACTCCCATCTTCGCAGCGGTGGAGGAACTCTGATGCACGCCGCTTCCAACCACACCCGACTCGCCTCGCTGCGCGCCGCCGCGGCCTTCACGCTCACCGAGATGCTGGTCGCGATCGGCGTCCTCGTGGTCGTCATCGTGGCGGCCGCCAAGATCTTCGGCGCTTCGTCGAAGGTCGCCTCGGTCGCCGAGGCGAACGCAGACCTGCTGCAGACCGCAAACGCCATCGAGGCGCAGATCCGCGCCGACTTCGCGAACCTTCCGCCCAACGGATTCCTCGTGCTCCAGCAGGTCGAGGTGAACCAGCCCGGCCAGCTGCAGACGCTCGATCCTTCGCTCGGCGGCGCCGAGATCCGCGCCGACCAGGTCGCGTTCTTCACCCGCGGCATCCGTCCGACCCAGCAGTATGTCGGCAGCCAGAACCTCATTCCGTCGGGAGGGGTGATCGCAGCCGACTGGGCCGCCGAGGCAGCGGTCGCGCGCGTCTACTACGGGCACGGCGTCCTTGCCTCCACGCTTGCGCAGAACCTCGGGCCGTTCAGCTACGAAGGCTCGAACGCGCCCGTCGTCCCGTGGAGGGGCGGTCGCGTCGAGACGGTCAACTGGACGAACGGCGCCTTCGGTTCCGCCGTCAACCTCGCGCGGACGAAGCCGAGCAACTGGCCGCTCGTGCGCATGGCGACCCTCATGGGGACCGATGCGGCCCCGACGGCGCAGTTCGCCGCGAGCACTGGCGTCAACGCCACGCAGCGGCTCTTCACTCGCGCTGGTTCGCTGCAGGTCCAGCCCGGGCCCCTCACGACGCTCGCGCCGCCGACCGCGATCGTCGATCCGCTCTGGACTTCAGGCCGCGTCGACATCTGCAAGTGGCAGATGGACGACCTCCTGACCCAGATGTGCTACCAGTACAACGCCGCGTTCACGAACTCGACGCAGCTGCCGTTCACGCGCGAGACGGACTTCTACTCGGCGCCGTCCACCCGCCTCCGCATGCTGCAGACGCTCGCCCCGTGGGCGGTGCGCGCGACGCAGGCCGCGCCCGGCGACGGCTCCGCCCGCAACACCAACCACTTCGTCGCCTATCCGCGTGTCGAGAAGGCCGCGCTCGGCCCCTCGCGTGCGGAGCAGATGCTGACCGCGCCTGTGCTCGCCGCCAACTGCTCGAGCTTCAAGGTCGAGTGGACCTGGGAGAACGGCCTCGGCCGCTCGTGGACGGGTCCCGAAGGCTTCGGGCCAAGCGGCGCGATCACGGGCGCAGAGCCGATCGGCATGTATGTGCGTCCCAACGCCACGCAGCCGTGGTTCGGCCTCGACGACGGCACGCCGACGAGCGTGGTCCGACCGCTGTCGTCATGGCCGCGCTTCACCAACGGCGGCGCGTTCGCACCGTGGGGCGCCGTGGGCTTCCCGCTCGTCGTCGGTGGCCCGACGAGCACCGTGATCTGCGCGGTCGAGGGACCGGTCGGGTCGAACGGCGTCATCTGGCAGACCAGCGACTCGCAGGACGGCAAGCGCGTCTATCAGGCC
>JBKCZS010000225.1:0-19635 GCA_046337925.1 bacterium
CTTGCGCGCGTTCGCAGGCCGCGGACAGTCGCGCGTCGCGAGCGGTCCGCGCGCCCCGAGCGCGTCGCGCACCTCGAGAATCGTCTTCCGCCAGTTGCGGCCGAGCCGCTCGCGCATCCACGCGCTCTGCCCGAGGCGCGCGCGGCTCCGCTCGAAGCGGTGCGTCCACCACGGAAGCCAGTCGCCGCGGATCACACTCGCGTCGTGCGTCCAATGCTCGAACGCGTGGCGCGTGGTCTCGGTGTGATGCGCGAGATGCGCGTGTTCGTAGCCATCGAGCCGCGCGTGAAAGATGAGGTGATGCGCGCGCTCGACCGAGCTGATGCTGTCGACCTGCACGAATCCAAGCTCGCGCACGAGGCCGATGACGCGCGCCCTCGTCGCCCGCGCCGGCGCGCGGTCGAGCGCGCATCCCGCAAGGAGCAGCCGCCGCGCCGACTCGATCGGCACGGTTTCGACGACGGCGTTGGCGCGGCGCGCGGGCATGGGTGAACCCGACGCAGACTACCGCGAGATCCGCAGGAGCAAAGTCAAGCGTCGGTGGCGGTGTAAATCCGACATCGCGTGGTTTCCGCCGCGTTTCCCTAGGGGACGGCGCCTGAGTCATGGGCAAAGCGTTCGAGATGAAGGCCGCACCTGCGAGAACGCAGCGGCCCCGCGCCTTGAATGCGTCTGCGTGCGGGTGTGCGCGGCGATGGAGGGCTCAACCCATGAAGGCGACTGATTCGGCCGTGATTCTCGTTGTCGACAACGATCCTTCGGTGCGCAACTACCTCGCGCATGTGATCCAGGGCGCCGGGTACGAGTGCGTGACGGCCGCGACCGGCGCGCAGGCGCTCGCCGAGTGGCAGGACCGAAGCTTCGACCTCGTCGTGACCGACCTCAACATGCCCAACGGCGACGGCATCGCGCTTGCCAAGGCGTTGCAGCGCTCGGAGGCGGTGCCGATCGTCTTCATCACGGGCTTCGCCGGCGATCACAAGAAGGGGATCGCCCAGGTAAAGGGTGCCGCTGTCCTGGAGAAGCCGTTCGATGCGGACGATCTCCTCCAGCTGATCGGGCTGAAACTCACGGGCAGAGTCGTGGGAGACTCCGGTCGGCAGGCGCTCGTGGACGGTCGCGGCCACTGGCAGGGCGGCGGCCTCGCAAGCAGCATCTGGCACGAGGGCCTCTCGCTCCCGCGCACGGGCGGCGGCGACGAGGACATCGACAGTCTCGGCGACGACGACCAGGAGGACACGCAGGGGTTGAAGTAGGGGCGCATTGCATCCCACGCCCCGCCCGACGATGATCCTGCGCGACGCCGCCACTTCCTGCGGCGCGTGGAGGTCCGATGGCGGCTGGTGAGACGAACGCGGAGTGGTCGGAACGCGATGCGCTGCTCATCAAGGCCGCGCGCAAGCTCGCTGCGCGGCACATGGTGCGCGACGGCGACGGCTTCAGGCTCTCGAAGCACGATCCCGCCGACATCGGCGCGTTCGAGGACGGCGAGCATCCGCTCGTTCCGAACGCCGCGGCGGGCTCGATGAAGGAGGCGACGAAGGAACTCCTGGCGGAGGGCGTGCGCATGGTCTCGCGGATGCAGGACATGCTCTACGCGCAGAACCGCTGGTCGGTGCTGCTGATCTTCCAGGCGATGGACGCGGCCGGCAAGGACGGCGCGATCAAGCATGTGATGAGCGGCGTGAACCCGCAGGGCTGCGAGGTGCATTCGTTCAAGGCGCCGAGCGCCGAGGAACTCGACCGCGACTTCATGTGGCGCTGCACGCGCCTCGCGCCGCGCCGCGGGATGATCGGCATCTTCAACCGCTCGTACTACGAGGAGGTGCTCGTCGTGCGCGTCCACCGCGAGTACCTCGAGAAGCAGCAGCTTCCGCGCGAACTCGTGACGAAGGACATCTGGGACGAGCGCTTCAAGGACATGCGCTCGTGGGAGCGCTACATGGCGCGCAACGGCACCATCGTGCGCAAGTTCTTCCTGAATGTCTCGCGCGACGAGCAGAAGAAGCGCTTCCTCGAGCGGATCGACGACCCCGCGAAGAACTGGAAGTTCAGCTCCGCCGATGTCGCCGAGCGCGCGCACTGGGACGAGTACATGGACGCGTACCAGGACATGATCCGGAACACCGCCACCGACCACGCTCCGTGGAGCGTGGTGCCTGCCGACAACAAGTGGTACACGCGGCTCGTGGTCGCCGCGACGATCATCGACGCGCTGGCGTCGGTCGACCTCCACTATCCGTCGCTCGACGAGGCCGGCCGCGCGAAGCTCGCAGACGCGCGCGCGCAGCTGATGGCGGAGTGACGCGGATCGCGGTCAGCGCCCGCGGACCCGCCGCAGCGCGCCTTGGTCGAGCAGCGTGGCGACGCCCTCGGCAAGAGCCGAGAGCGTGAAGAACGCGACCGGAATCGCGGCGATGGGGATGATCCCGAGCAGCCCCGCGACGAGCATGCCCATGAGTCCTTTCGCGCCATTGAGCTTGATGCCGCCCGCGAGCGACGCAATGAGCCAGATGATGCCGACGACGACGAAGAAGTAGGCGCAGATCTTGCAGAGCGTCGCGAAGAAGCGGAGCGATGCAGCCTGCTGCACGCCTCCGGACCGGGAGAGCGCGCCGATCTCCGCAGCGTGGAAGAGCGGCGCGAAGCGGGCGACCTCTCCGAGCGGGATGCGCTCGCTCGTGCCGGGCGCGATCGCAGGCGTCGAGGCGCGTGCGCGGCCCGCGACGATGTACTCCTCGACCTTGTCCGCGCCGCATGCGACGCGGAGCCCGCCCGTGGTCCCGTCGTCGAAGACGAGCGTCCACAAGCCTGCATCGCCTTCAGAAGCGCCTTCCGTCGTGCCAGTCGTCATCGGGAGATCCTCCGTGCGCGCATCGTCGCAAGTCTGCCGGCGCGGTCAACAGTCGCGGCGCGATTTCCCCGCGCTCACAGCTTCTTCTGGCTCCTGAGCGTGGCGCCGAGCATCTTGTAGAGGACGCGCGCGCCGACATTCGCGTTCCAGTCCTCGCCGTTCGGGCCGGGCGCGACCTCGACCAAGTCGAAGCCGACGATGCGGCGGCCGCTCTTCGCGAGCACCTCGAACAGGTGGCAGACCTCTGGGAAGGAGAGCCCGCCGGGCACGGGCGTGCCGGTGTTCGGGCAGTGGTCGGGCGAGAGGCCGTCGATGTCGAAGGAGATGTAGACCTCCTTCGGAAGCGCGGCGACGATGTCGGCGCAGATCGCGTTCCAACTCGACTTCGCGCCGCCCGCGAACTGGCGGTCGCGGATCGCCTGGTCGTAGAACACCTTCACTCGGCTCATCGAGTTCTCGGCGAATGCGCGCTCGCGCGAGCCGAAGTCGCGGATCCCGACCTGCACGAGCTTCGAGACGCGCGGGATGCGCGTCATGACATTGTGGTAGATGCTCGCGTGCGAGAAGGAGAAGCCCTCGAACGCCTCGCGCAGGTCCATGTGCGCGTCGATCTGCAGCACCCCGAGGCCCTTGTGGCGCTTCGCGAGTTCCTCGATCAGGCCGAACGGGCTCGCGTGGTCGCCGCCCAACAGCGCGGGAATCGCACCGCGGTCGAGGATCTCGCGCGCCTCGTGCGCGACGAACTCGTTCACGCTCGCACTCGCCGCGTTCACCGCCGCGAGCGCCTTCGCGTGGCCCCGGTTGCCGGGCTCCGCGCCGCCGGCCGCGATCACGGGTTCGGCCGCCTTGCGCGCCGACTTCGACAGCGCGGCGATCTTGCGCGAGATCGGCAGCATCGCGATCCCGGCCTCCCAGACCGGGCCGTACTGCAGGTCCTCGAGGTCGACCTGCTTGCTCGCCTCGAGCACGGCCGCCGGGCCTCGCGCCGTTCCCGGGCGGTAGCTCGTGGTGGCGTCGAACGGCACGGGAATCACGACCACGCTCGCATCGACGGGGTTCGTCGAGAGGCCGAAGAGGCCGTCGCCCGTCGCTGCGGCGTCGGGATCGAAGTTGGGGTCGTAGTGTGCGGCCAGGGAGGCGGACGCCGGGTGCTTTCGGGCGGGCATCGCGGCAATGTAGAGGCTGCAGACGCTGCGTGGATTTGGTCGATTCTCAAAGGCGATCCGGGACGGATGCACGCCCACCCGGCATCCACCCTCGCGTCGCCGCGGGCGACGCGCGCACTTCCCTCGGAACCCCACCATGCCGACCCACACCCGACTCTCTTCGCTCCTCCTCTCCGGTCTCGTCGCGACGGCGCTCGGCGTGCCCGTGCTTGTCGCCGCCACGCCGGTCCTCGCGCAGGCCGAATTGGCGGCGGCGACCGAAGTCGCGGTCGACGCGCCGATCACGGCCGTCACGCTCTACCGGGGCCGCGCGATGGTGACGCGCAGCTGCGCGTTGCCCGACGGACAGGGGACCTTCGAGATCCGAGTCGCCGGGCTCCCGCCGACGGTCGACCCGGGTTCGCTCGCGGCGCGCGTGACGGGCGCGAAGGTGCTCGATGTCCGCTACAGCGAGACGCTCCTCGAGGCCGATGCCGCCACTAGTACCGACCTCCGCGGCGCGACGAAGGCGCTCGAGGAGGCTCGGCGCACGGCGGCGAAGCAGGAGATGCAGTCGCGCATGCTCGGCGAGCAGAGCGATCTCCTCAACGCGATCTCCGCGAAGACCGCGGGCGAAGCCGGCAAGGACTTCGGCTCGAAGAACCTCGACCCGGCCGCGCTTGCCGCGCAGATCAAGTTCCTGTCGCAGTCCCGCGAGGAGATCATCAACCAGCGCCTCGCGCTCGATGCCGCGCGCGCCGCCACCGGCGACCAGATCAAGTCGCTCGAGGCGAAGATCCGCGCGCTCGGCGGCCGCACCAAGATCGCGCGCGAAGCGATCGTGACCGTGGGCAAGTCGCAGGCGGGCACGGCGACGCTCGAGCTCAACTATCTCGTGGGCGAGGCCGGCTGGGCGCCGCGCTACGCCGTGCGCGCGACCGATGCGGGCGACGATGCGCTCGACCTCGTCACGATCGAGCTGAACGCCCAGATCTCGCAGCGCACGGGCGAGGATTGGAAGGACATCGCGCTCACGCTCTCGACCGCGGAGCCGGGCCGCCGGCCGGCACCGCCCGCGGTCGAGCCCGAGTTCCTCGCCGTTGCCGAGCCTGTCGTGCCCGTGAGCGCGCGATCGACGACCGGCGCGCCCGCAAGCCCGGGCGGCGGTGGCTACGGCGGCATCGGCAGTGGCGGCATCATCGGCGATCCGGGCGAAGACCCCGGCAAGCCCGGCAGCATCAACCGCGCGAAGCTGTACGACGCCGCATACGCCGACGCCGAGGCGGCCGGCGGCGCGATCGTGAACTACACGATCCCGCGCAAGGTGACGATTCCAACCGACGATTCGCGCACGCGCTCGCAGCGCGTCGCGTCGTTCGACCTGAAGCCCGAGTTCACGCATGTGGTGCATCCGATCGCGGACACGACGGTGTATCTGCGCGCGAAGGCGCGCAACACGACCGGCACGCAGCTCGTCGCGGGCGAGGCGCGGCTCTTCGTCGGCGACGATTCGGTCGGCGCGACCGACTTCCCCGAGGTCGCGCCCGGCGGCGAGATGACGCTGTGGCTCGGCGGCGACGCGCGCTACGAGGCGCGCCGCATGCTCGTCGAGAAGGACGCGCGCGAGCAGGGCGTCTTCGGCAAGGACGATGTCACGATGTGGAAGTGGCGCATCGACATCACTTCGGGCGCGAAGGGTTCGACGCAGCTCGAGGTCATCGACCGCGTTCCCGTCTCGCGCGACGAGAAAGTCAAGATCGAGCTGAAGGATCTTTCGATGCCGCTCTCGACCGATGCGAAGTACCTCGCCGACGACCGTCCGCGCGGCATCCTGCGCTGGTCGTTCCCGATGCCGGGCATCGGCAAGGACGGCAAGCCCTCGATGAAGAGCATCTCGTGGACGGTGCGACAGGCGGTTCCCGCGGGAACGCGGGTCGTCCCTGCGGACGAGTGAGGTCGTTTCCGCGCGGGTCGCGTACTCGGGCCGCGCGCCACCGCTCGCGGCCGAGGCGTCGGAATCGCGGCAGGAGCAGCCCGCGCGCACCGGAGATCGCGCAAAAAGCGCGCATCGTCCCCGTTACGCCCCGTTTGGATCCTCGCCCGCAGCGCTCTTCGCGGTCTCGGCGGAATTGTCGTTGCATTCGACAGCCGGTTCGCCCGATACTCGGTCGGCTCGCTTCCTGCGATGCCGAGAACCGAACATGAGCACCGAGCGACCGCCATCGAACGCGCCTGAGACGGAGACGGATTCGCCGGAGCTCGCGAGGTTCGACCGGTTTTCGGTCGGCGGAATACTGCTCTTCTGCACCATTCCACCGCTCGTGGGCGTGCTGCTCGCGGTGGCGATCCACCTCTTCGTGGTGCTTCCCGCCATCGGCGTCGGCTCGAACGGCCTGACGCGCATGGTGCGCCTGGGCGAGCATCTCGCGACGATCGAAGGCACGCGCGCGGGCAAGCCGCGCGTCTGCGTGCTCGGCGATTCGGTGAGCGTCGAGGGGATCGATGCAAGCGCGATCGAGCGCAGCGCATCGGACGCGTGGCAGGTCGAGAACTACGCGATCAACGGCGCGAACCGCGAGCAGATCCGCGTCATCCTGCCCAAGGTGCTTGCGACGAAGCCCGACGCCGTGGTGTACATCCTCCGCGTGCAGGCGATCGCGGATCCGCCGCCGCTTCCGGTCGACCTCGCCTACGCCTACGCCCTCGGCGGATTCCCCGCCGCGTGGCCGAGCGGCTGGTTGAACGAGTCCGTGCCCGGGATCTCGCCGCGCGCCATGGATGGTCTCGAGGCCAGCCGGTTCGCCGCGCAGCTCCACTTCAGGGGTGCGCTCGTCTACCGCTTCAACGACCTCATGCACGAGCGCTTCAGCGGCAAGACCAAGCTGCCTGCTCCCGACAACTGGCGCGACGCCCACCACATGACCGGCGGCATCACGGGCGAGCGCCTCGATCGCCACATCAAGACGATGGAGGACGAGGTCTCGGCCGCCGCGCGCATGTCCGATCCGGCGTTCCCCGCGACCCTCGAGCGCAACGAGCAGGACCTCGCGGAGATCGTCGCGGAGATCCGCCGCGCAGGCGCGACCCCGGTGCTCGTCATCGCGCCCGTGCATCCGCGGCTGCGTGCATCGCGGCCGTATGCCGAGGTCGGCGCGCGGCTCGACCAGCGCGTCGACGAACTGGTCGAGCGCTTCGGCGCCGTGCGCGTCGACGCGCGGCTCCTGCTGGAGGCGGACGACTTCGCCGACGCCCAGCACCCGGGGCCGACGGGCCGCGACACGCTCAGCGAATTCATCGGCAAGGGCCTGCCTTCGGCGGCGGGCCGCTGAACGAGGACCCCCGTGCTCTTCCAGACCCCCGAGTTCCTCGTCGTCTTCGCGATCAGCATCGCCGGGCTCCTCTGCCTGCGGCGCGCCTCGCACCAGCACACGCTCTTCGCGGTGCTGAGCTACATCTTCTACGCCTGGATCGATGTCCGCTTCCTGATCCTGCTCCTCATCACCTCGCTCGTCGACTTCGCGGCGGCGCTCGGAATGGACGGCGTCAAGCTCTCGTGGCGCGAGCGTCTCAGGCTCTCTGGATACACCGCGCTGATGGGCTATGTCACGCTCGGCCTCAACTGGCCGATGCTGCAGGTGTCGCATCAGGGATTCTCCTTCGACAACTTCGAGCTCGCCGGGTTCTTCACGCCCCGCTGGGACGGACTCGGCGCGTCGCTCGCAGCGGTCGCGGCGTTCTGCGTGCTGTGGCCCGTGGTGTACGGCTGGCTCGTCAACGCCTACGAGGGCGAGCGCCGGCGCAAGGCCTTCATGGTCGTCAGCGTCGTCTGCAACCTCGTGGTGCTCGGCTTCTTCAAGTACTTCAACTTCTTCGTCGACTCCTTCATCGCCGCGGGCGCGAGCGTGGGCATCGAGCTCAGCCGCCCGCACCTCGACGTGCTGCTGCCGATGGGCATCAGCTTCTACACCTTCGTGTCGATGAGCTACACCATCGACGCGTACCGGCGCGAACTGGTCCCCGAGCGCTCCTTCATGCGCTTCAACCTGTTCGTGTGCTACTACCCGCACCTGGTCGCGGGCCCGATCATCCGCCCGCAGAACTTCTTCCCGACCCTCGAGCAGCCGTGGAAGCTCCGCGCGCGCAACATCGCGAGCGGATTCCACCTCGTCCTGAACGGGCTCTTCAAGAAGGTGCTCATCGCCGACGCGATCGCGCCTTTCGTCGAGAACGTGTTCTCGGCGCCGTCGGCCGGCGCGACATCGATCGCGGTGATGCTCGGCGCGGCGTTCTTCGCGATCCAGATCTACTGCGACTTCTCCGGCTACACCGACATCGCGCGCGGCATCTCGCGCATGATCGGGCCCGAGCTGCCGATCAACTTCAACTTCCCGTACTTCTCGACGAGCATCATCGAGTTCTGGCGGCGATGGCACATCTCGCTGTCGACATGGCTGCGCGACTACCTGTACATCCCGCTCGGCGGCGGCCGCGGCACGCCGACGCGCGTGTACTTCAACCTGATGGCGACCATGGCGCTCGGCGGGCTGTGGCACGGCGCGAGCGCGAACTTCCTCGTCTGGGGCATCTACCAGGGCGCGCTGCTGTGCATCAACCGCGTGATCCGCGGGGCGATCGAGCGTCGCCCGCGCCTCGACGCGTTCATGCAGTCGAAGATCGGAACGGCCTTCCGGTGGCTGGTGACGATCTACTTCGTGCTGCTCGGCTGGCTGATCTTCCGCATCACGGATCCGAAGGACCCGTGGAACTTCACCGAGCTCTGGTACTGCATGAAGAAGTTCGTGATCTTCGACTTCGACTTCGGGCTGTCGTCGCTCGGTCTCGGCAGGGGCGCGCCGTTCCATGCAGCGGCCTGCGCGGGACTGTTCGTGCTGCTCCACACCGTGAGCCGCATGAAGGGACACTTCAACGAGCGCCTCGACCGCGCGCCGCTGTGGGTGCTGCCGCTGGTCTACATCGGCCTCGCGCTCATGCTCTACTTCCTGTGGCCGACGCACGAGACGGCGTTCATCTACTTCCAGTTCTGAGCGCGATCCCGCCGAACGGGCGGGGTCGGCCGGGCGCCGCGGGCATGCGACCTGCACGCCGAGCGCAAGGGGACATCGCCGCGAAATTTTCCAAAGCGCCCCGCGGGCTCTCTCTCGCGCGGGCGCTTTGTGGTTGAATGTCGCGCATGACCACCGAACCGAACCTGACGCGCCGTCGCTTCGTCTTCACCGCACTCGCCACGCCGGTGGCGGCAGGCCTCGCCTCGCAGATCGCGGCGGGCGCAGCGCCCGCCTTCCTGCGCGGCGGTCTCAACCAGAACTCGAAGCTGCGCGTCCTCAAGGTCGGCGTCGGCGGCATGGGCAACGCCGATCTCTCGCAGGTCGCGTCGCACAAGATGGTCGAGATCGTCGGCCTCTGCGACATCAGCCAGGTCCAGCTCGACGGCTGGACGCTCGACTCGAAGGACGACAAGGGCAACACGAAGAAGGCGCGCTTCCCTGGCGTCGCGACCTATCGCGACTGGCGCGAGGCCTACGCGAAGCTCGACAAGAACTTCGACGCGGTCGTCTGCTCGACCGCCGACCACATGCACGCCCCGATCTCGATGGCGGCGATGAACATGGGCAAGCATGTCTACTGCCAGAAGCCGCTCGCGCAGGGGGCGTGGGAGAACCGCGCGCTCGCCATGGCCGCGGCGCGCATGCCGAATGTCGTGACGCAGATGGGCACGCAGCGCATCGCCACCAAGTGGCGCCAGTGGGGCGGCCAGCTCCTGCGCGAGCAGGTCGTCGGCCCGATCAAGGAGATCTACGCGTGGACGAACCGCCCCGCGGGCTGGTGGCCGCAGGGCAATCCGCGTCCTGAAGGCGCCGACCCGATCCCCGAGGGCCTCTCGTGGGACCTCTTCCTCGGCACCTCGGCCGAGCGCCCGTACAAGAACGGCTACACGCCGTTCGCATGGCGCGGCACGATCGACTGGGGCACGGGTGCGTTCGGCGACATGGGCTGCCACATGCTCGATGTTCCGTTCTACGAGCTCGACCTCGGCTCGCCGGTCTCCGCGATCTGCCATCCGGTCAAGCCCTCGAACGACCAGTTCCCGGAGAGCGAGTCGGTGGTGCTCAAGTACGCGCCTTGCTCGATGACCTCGAAGGACGGTCTCACGCTCAAGTGGTTCGACGGCGGTCAGTTCCCCGACTTCAAGTCGATCGGCCTGCCCGAGGGCTGGGAAGGCGGCGAGCAGGGCAAGGGCGTGGTGCGCGGCGACGGCGGCGTGATCCTCGTCGGCGAGAAGGGCATCATGTGGTTCCCGATCGAAGGCGCGTGGAGCCGCGTGTTCCACGACGGCAAGCCCGTCGAGCTGAAGCCCGTCGAGTATCCGCAGTCGAACCACTGGCACAACTGGGTCGACGCGTGCCTGAACGGCAAGAAGGACGCGTGCGTGTCGCGCTTTGAGAAGGGCGGCCGCATGTGCGAGAGCCTCTCGATCGGCGCGATGAGCGCGGTCGAGCCGGGCAAGCTGCTCGAGTACGACGCGGAGAAGTGCATCTTCAAGAACAGCTCGCTCGCGAGCGCCGCGCTGCGCCGCACCTACCGCAAGGGCTGGGAAGTCGCGGGGCTTTGAGCCCGATCGGGTGAGTTCGGAAGCTCGGCGCCATGACGCGATACTGGCTCATCGACCGCGAAGGCCAGACTCGCGGACCGCTCACGCTCGAGGAACTTCGGGCGCACGCGGCCGATGGGCGGATGACGCCGTCGTCGTATGTCTGCCCCGTCGGCGCGACCGAGTGGAAGCTGGTCTCCGAGCTGTTTCCTGACTTCCTCGGGGTGGTTCCGCCGCCACCGCCTCGGCCGCCGTTGCGGCCCTCTGAAACGGGAGCGGATCGGTTCGGTTCGGCGGCGACGATGGCGCCCATCGAGGGTGCGCGGCGCGTGCCGCTGTTCTGGTCGATCGCGGCGACCGCGCTCACCTTCTGCCTCTCGTGCTTCCCGACCGGCGCGATCGCGTGGTACTACGCAGGGCGGGCAAACAAGCGCTACGCGGCGGGCGATGTCGAGGCCGGCGCGCGCGCCGAGCGGACGCACTGGATCTGGATCGCGGTGTCGGTCGTGCTTGCGGCCGTGACGGCGGTGCTCACGGTGCAGCTGCTCGACTGGGTGTGGAACACCCTGTACGGAGAGATCTCGCGGCTGCAGCGGACCATCGGCCTGATGCGCTGACGGGGGAGGCTTGGGGTGGCTCGGTGGCGACGCACCCGCGTCCTCGCGAGGCGTTCAGCGGCCGAACAGACGGCCAAGCACGCCGCCCGACGACTTCTCATGCTTGATGAGGATGTCGAGCTCGCCCTTGTCGAAGTAGATGCCGCCGCAGGCGGTGCACTCGTCGATCACCACGGTCTCGAAGAGCTTCTCGGCCATCTTGCCGCCGCACTTGGGGCAGCACATCCAGTGCGCGGCCTTGGACGCGGTGGCGGCGGCCTGCTGGCGCTTGGCATCGGCGGCGGCGCGCAGCTTGGCGAGCGCCTCCTGCTCCTGCTTCTTGAAGGTGGCTTCTTCCTGGTTGTATCCGGTGGGTTCGGTCATGGTGCAGTTCCCGCGTAAGGCCTCGAAGGGACCGACAGGATAGCAGGGGGCGGGGCGTGCGGCTGTCGCGGCCCGCGCCGAGGATCGGATCGGGAATGTGCCCGGTCTGGGCGCGCACCACGCAACAACGCGCGGGTCCGGAGGTGGTCCGGCCCGCGCGGGTTGACTGGCGTGGATGCGCGCCTCGATCGCGTCGGCCTATGCCGCGCGACGCGTCTGTCCTTCGCCGCCCGTGGTGTGGCGGTGATGGAAGATGCGGTTCCAGAGGCTCGCGTGGTCGCGCTCGTACTGGATGAGGAGCTCGATCTCGTCGGCGTTCAGGTTGACGCTGTGGCACTCGGTGCACTTGTCGACCCGCACATTCTCGAAGGTCTCTTCCTTCATCTCGCCGCCGCATTTTGGACAGCACATCCAGTGCGCCGCGCGCGCGGCGTTGCGCTCTTCCTGGCGGCGGCGCTCGTCGAGCTTCGCGCGGAGCGCAGCAAGCTGCTTCGCCTCGATCTCCTTGAAGACGCCGTCTTCCACGTCATAGCCGATGTGTTCGTTGATTCCCTGCATGGCACTTCGTTCCTGTTCGGAGCCGGCTCGGCGGCTCCCTTCGCTGTCTCGGATCCGCGCGGCGCTCAGGCCCCACCGTGGAGCCGGGGCGCTGTGCGGGTCCGCACACTTGCCCTTGAGATCGGCGTGCCGAGGCCTACACTGCGGCCATGCTGCGGTCCCCGACCCTGAATCGAGCTCTCGTCGCCCTCGCCGCCTGCGTAGCCGTTGCAGCCGCCCCGCCTGCGTCGCCTGGCGGGTCCGCGAAGACCGCGGGCGAGGCCGCACAGGCCGCACCATCGATCCCGACGCTCGCCGACGATGCGCCGCGCGACTACCCCGGCATCCACAATGTCGTGGCCTTCGCCGAGGGCTTCTACTCGGGCAGCGTGCCCGAAGGCGACGCGGGCTTCGACTCGCTCGTCGCGCTCGGCGTCAAGACGGTGATCTCGGTCGACGGCGCGATTCCCGAGCTCGACAGGGCGAAGGCGCGCGGCCTGCGCTATGTGCATCTCCCGATCGGTTATGACGGATTCGACGACACGCGCAAGGGCCAGCTCGTGCGCGCGGTGCGCGACCTGCCGAAGCCGATCTACATCCACTGCCACCACGGCAAGCACCGTAGCGCGGGCGCTGCGGGCACGGTCGGCGTATCGCTTGGCTGGATCACGAACGACCTGGCCGCCGCGCGCATGAAGGTGTCGGGCACGGCCGAGGGCTACAAGGGCCTCTGGGCGTGCACTGCGAAGGCCGCGCCGATGATGTCGGCGCTGATCGACGCCGCGAGCGCGGATTTCCCCGAGGTGACGAAGCCAGACTCGATGACGGCCGCGATGGTGACGATCGACGAGGTGTTCGATCGGCTGAAGATCGTCGAGAAGAACGGCTGGACGGTGCCGAAGGATCACCCCGATCTCGCGCCGGCCGCCGATGCGGGGAAGCTGGCGGATCTCTATCGGCTCCTGCTCGACGACTCGCATGTGACGGCGCTCGAGGACGAGGCGCGCAAGGATTTCCGCGCGTTGCTTGCGGCCGGCTCAGAGCGCGCGGGCGCGCTCGAGACGATGCTGGCGGCGGGGGCGCCGAAGTCGACGGGCGTGGCGGCCAGCGACGAGGCGGCGATTACCGAGCACAAGAAGAAGCTGTCCGCCGCGATGAAGCAGATCACGGCGAACTGCAAGGATTGTCATGTGAAGTACCGGGATTGAGCGCGCGGCATGGGTTGAGCGCGCGTGTGGATTGAGTGCGCGCGTGAATTGAGTGCACGCGTGGTTTGAGCGCATGCTTGGTTTGAACGCATGCTTGGTCTGAACGCACGCGTGGTCTGAACGCACGCGTGGGCGTGGCTTGTGCCAGCGTGCCGCCGCGAGTTGCTTCGCCGTCAAAAACTTTTGTGTAAATCTGTCGTCTTTTGAGACGGCGGTTTTAGGCGGGGTATACTGCGCGCCAACGCAGGTGAAGTGCACATCAGGGGAAGAGAGTTTCGATGAAGATCGATGAGCATCGGTATGCCGTCGCCGCGCGTCCGCGGCGTGGCGCAGGCGAGGTCGACATGGGTGACACGCAGCGACAACTGGAGATCGAAGGCCGGATCGAAGGCCGGATCGAAGGTCAAATCGATGGTGGCGGCCCCGTGCTCGAGGCGGTCGTTCGCACGCTCGACCCCGCGCGGCCGCTTTCGCAGGCGTTGTGCGAGGTTCTGGTCAGCGGCGGCGCGGGCGACGGTGGTGGGGGCGACGGGGGTGGTGGCGATCGTGCTGTTCCGCTCGACTTCTCTCAGACGATGGTGCTGGTTCCCGGCGAGCGGCTCGCGTCGTCCCTCTCTCGCGCATTGCTTGGGCGGGCCGGGGCGCTCGGGCAACCGCTCTTCGCACCCACGGTCGTCACGCCAAAGCGATTCGGCCCGACCTTTGTCGAGCCGATGGCGACGGTGCTTTCCGATGTGGCCGCGCTTTGCTCGTGGCGCGAGGTGCTCGAGCGATCGATCGTGGCGAAGGACGGGTTCGCGGCCCGCGTCGCGGCGCTCTTCGGGGTGCCCGGCGAACCCGATGCGCGCGTGCGCATGCAGATCGTGAGGCGGATCGCGCGGTTGTCGAACGAGGCGGCGGCTGCGATGCAGTCGTTCGAGAGCATCGCGTCGAGTGAGGCGGTGAAGGTTCGACGGGATGTCGGGCCCAAGTTCGAAGTGCTCGCCGAGTTCGCGCGCAGGCGCGCCGGTCTGCTGGTCTCCGCAGGCGTTGCCGACCGTGACGAGGCGATTCGCGATGCGGTGAGTCACGGGCGCATCCTTCACGAGGGCATCCGGCGGCTGGTCGTTCTCCTTGCAGATCCCGAGCCCGTGCAGCGGGCGTTGCTTCGGCTGTTGCGTGGGCGGGGAGTTCGCGTCGAGGTCTGCGTGCACTGCACCGAGTCGCTGGATGACGAGGGCTTTCCGCTCGCCGCGGCGTGGGAGCGGCGTGCGTTCCCGATCTCGCGCATTCCGTCGGAGTCGATCCGGGTCGCGACCAGCCCCAACGTCGCAGCGGATGCGGCGGTCGATGCAATTCGCGCGATCTCCCGTTCGAACGGCGCCACGCTTGGCAGCGACGACCTGTTCGTGATGGCACCCGACGACGAGACGCGGCGCGCGCTCGAGCGCGCGTTCGCCCGGGTGGCGACGCCGGCCGCAGTGGGCGATTCGCGTGCATTCGCTGCGACGCGGCTCGGGGCGCTGCTTGCGCGTCTTGCCGCTCTGCTCGGCGAGGGATCGGTCGAAGCGCTCGCCGCATTCGTGCGTCACGACGATGTCGCGCGGTGGCTCAATCCGAAACTGAAGGATCTCGCTGCGCGCGACGCAGCGAAGCGCGGAGATGCCGATCCCGCCGCAGTTTCCTGCGATGCAGGGGACCGCGTCAGCGCCTATCGCGGGAAGACGCTTGTCGGTGCGTGGCGCGACGAGCCCGTCGCGGTCGTCGAGGGCGAGCGTCGCGAGAACTTCGGAACCGCGAAGCAGTACGCGCAAGTGCGGTCCGCCGTCCTCGAGCTCTGCCGGCCGCTCGACGGCATGCGTCCCGCGGCGGAGTGGGCGAAGCCGCTGCGCGCGCTGCTCGAGACGATCATCGGCGAGGACCTCTCCGGGGCGCACGCCGAGGAGCGCGCGTCGACGATCCGCGCGCTCGATCGCGAGCTCGGCGAACTGCATGCCCTGCCGAAGGCGTTCGGTGCACCGGTCGGCGCGCACGAGGCGATCGAACTCGTGCTCGCGCGGCTTTCCTCACAGGAAGTCCGCGGTGCGCGCATCGCCGATGGGGTCACGATCGCGGGCTGGCTCGACGCAGGCATGGCGGACGAACCGCACCTGGTGTTCGCGGGTTTCGCCGAGGGGCGCGTCACCGAGGGAGCGGTTGCCGATCCGCTCCTCCCCGAAGGCGTTCGGTCCGCGCTCGGCATGATGTCCGGCACGCGCCGCGCGGCACGCGACGCGTGGATCCTCGACGGCATCCTCCTGCGCACCGCGGCGCGTGCGGCTGGTGGGCTTGGCGCGAGCGTCTCCTTCATCGTTCCGCAGCAGTCCGAGGAAGGCGATCCGCTGAAGCCATCGCGCTTCCTGCTTCGCGTCGAGGACGCCGCGCTGCCCGACCGCGTCACGCTCCTCTTCCCGACGAGCCATCGCGAGGAGCGCCCACGAATCGAGAGCGCTGGCGAAGCCCGCGCGATGTTCGAGCGCACCCCGAAGATCGACGGCGTCAAGATCGAGTCGATGAGCGTCACATCGTTCAGGAGTTTCCTGCAGTGCCCGTACCTCTTCCAGTTGCAGCACGATGCGCGTCTCGGGCTCTCTGCGATCGAGGAGCGGCTGGTCGAGCTCGACGCCCGCGGCTTCGGCAACCTCCTCCACTCGGCGCTCGAGAAGTGGGGGCGAGAGGAGATCGCCGCAGGTCGGCGCACCGAAGATCCGGCCGTCATCGAGCGCGAGGTGAGCCGACATCTCGATGAACTCGTGGCGCGCCACTACCCAAGGTCGCGCGCGCCCGCGCTCCGCGTCCAGGTCGAGCTTGCGCGGCGACGACTGCGTCGATTCGCCCAGATCCAGGCCGAAGAGGCGCAGAAGGGGTGGAAGGTCCATCTCGTCGAGTGCTCGTTCTCGAAGAGTCCGAAGACACACGGCATTCAGGCGCCGAAGCTCCCGCAGCCCGATGGCCTCTATCTGACGGGCCGAATCGATCGCGTCGATGTCTGCGAGGCGACGGGTCGGTTCCGGGCGCTCGACTACAAGACCTCTGCGAAGGGCGATTCACCCACCTCGGTGCATCTCCGCAGGAGGAAGTCGGACGACGGCACCACGCGGGACGAGTGGGTCGACCTCCAGTTGCCGCTCTACCGCGTGCTTCTTCGCTCGATGTCGCCGCGCATCGATGTCGGCGCCGCCGAACTTGGCTATCTCAACCTCGCTCCGACCGCTGAGAAGAGCAAGGTCTCCCTGCTCGACGGCGCGCGCGTGACGGAAGAGCTGCTCGATGAAGCCGAGGCTCTCGCGCAGGACATCGTGCGGCGCGTCCTTGCGGGCGACTTCACTCCGTCCGAGCGCATCCCGGTCGGCCCCGACGACCCGCTCGCGCCCATCTGGGGACTCGGGCAGCGTGGACTGGCCGAAGAGGACGCGTCGGGGGGCGGGTCGTTCGCCCGCTTGGAAGGAGGCGAATCATGAGCGCCGTCGCGCGAACCTTCGCAGGAATGGTCGGGCCGTCTGACCGGACGATCGTCATCGCCAACGCAGGCTCCGGCAAGACCTGGACGCTTGCGAATCGGATCCTTCGCTGGCTGATCGACGAACTGCACGCGGGCCGCACGCCGAGCCCGTCGCAGGCGCTCGCCGTCACCTTCACGCGCAAGGCCGCGGGCGAGATCCTGGCGCGCGTGCTTGCGCATGCGGCGCAGGGGGCACGTGCGGACCGTTCGGGCGAGAAGGCGCGCGAAGAGTTCAGGGCCGTCGTCGGGGAGGCAACCGAGGCCGAATACCTCGCGGCGCTGAAGGCGCTGTGCGCCGACCTCCACCGGCTTCCGATCGGAACGCTCGACGGGTTCTTCCATCGCATCGCGTCGTCGATGCCGGATGAAGTCGGGCTGCCTGCCGAGTGGACGCTCGGCGAGGAGGCCGAGCTCCAGGAGATCCGCGCCCGTGCTGCGGCCGAGATCCTCGCCGACGACGACGCGGAACGGATGCTCGACCTTCTCGAGCAGGGCGCGCCGAAGCCCAGCGTCTCGAACTCGATCGAGTCGTTGCTCGGCGGCCAGCACTCCGTCACGCCGCTCGACATCTACCGCGCCGTCGCCGTCGGAGGCGAGCAGGCGGTCGACCGCGCCTACGGGTGGATGAATCCGCTGATCGACCGAAGCGCGCTCGACTCGAAGAAGTGGGATGCGCTCGCGCTCGAGCTCAGGGGGCTGGGGCTCCCGGGCCAGAAACCCGACAAGGCGTGGGAGAAGGCCATTCAGAAGGTGGTCGAGCAACTCGAGCAGCGTGACTGGGTCGGGCTTGCCAAGAACGGGTTCCTGCCGAGGATGGCGCGGCAGGAGTCCTACTCCAAGAAAGACATGCCGCCCGAGTTTGCGCGTGTCGGCGGCGAGATCGCGCGATGTCTGCGGGCTGCGCTGCTCGCCGATCTCGATCGCAAGCTCGAGGGTGCCCGCACGGTGCTGCCAAAGGCCGAGGCGGCACTCGCGCGACTTCAGCGTGAGACCGGTCTCTACGGGTTCGGCGATGTCACCCGCGGAATCGCGGATGCAGCGCGGCGCGAGGGCTCGCGTGTCGCCGATCCCGATGCGCTGCGCGAGGCGCTCGGCGTCGAGTTGCGTGACCTCGCGATCGATGAGGCGCAGGACACCTCGGTCGAGCAGTTCCTCGCGATGAAGCCCTTGCTCGACGAGGTGCTCGGCGGCCATGGCCCAGAGCGGGCGGGGCGGTTCCTGCTCGTCGGCGACCCGAAGCAGTCGATCTACGGCTGGCGCGGCGGAACGCCCGGGCTGATCGCCGAGATCGAGCAGGCGTACCGCGGCAACCTCGGCGAGGCGAAGCCGCTTGCGAAGAGCTTCCGTTCGTCGCCGATCCTGATGGACTTCGTGAACCGCGTGTTCGGCGACATCGCCGAGGTGCTGCCGTCGCTTGTCGGCATCAAGAAGCGCACAGAACTGATCGGCGACAAGATCGAGGTCTTCGACTGGGCGAAGTCGCATGGATTGCCCCCGACTTGCACCGACAGCGCGTTCACGCAGGCGCTCGCGCAGTGGAAGTTCGTGCCGCACGAGTCGGCGCGCGCGGATCTCAGCGGTTTCGTCGCGGCGTATGTCTGCGGCGAATCGGGCGGAGAACAGTCCGAGGACGAAGACTCGGACGGCGGATCCAGCGGCGGCGATGCGTCCACCGATGGGACGCCCGATCTCGAGGAGGTCACTGCGAGCCGCTGCGCGGCTGCGATCGCCGAGAGGATCCTGCGCGAGCGTCCCGGGCGGACGATCGGCATTCTTGTTCGGACGAATGCGCTCGTGTCCGAGACGATCGCGGAACTCAAGGCGCTCGGCATACCGGCGAGCGACGAGGGGCGCGCGACGCTGCTCGATTCGCCGGCCGTGGCCGGAGTGGTCGCCATGCTCCGGCTGATCGATTCGCCGAGCGACCGCATCTCTCACTTCCTGGTGTCCCGCGGCCCGATGGCGGGCATCACGCGCCTCGCGAGGCTGGAGGATCGACCGCAAGCGGAGCAGGATGCGATCGACTTCGCCGCGGAGTGGCGCGGCAAGATCGCGAGCAAGGGTCTCGCTCCCGTCCTGAACGAGGTGCTTGCACAACTGCACGACGCTGGTCTTTCGCCGATCGATGCCGATCGCCTCGCCCGCGTCGTGGCGATCGCGGAGTCGTTCGCCGACGAGCCGCCAGCGCGCCTCACGGACTTCGTCGAGGCGATCGAGTCCGACGATGCAAGCGCAAGTTCACCGGACCGCGTGCGCGTCATGACCATCCATCGCTCCAAGGGGCTCGAGTTCGACGAGGTGATCGTCCTCTCGCTCGATGCGAACTGGGGTGCGGTCAAGGCGACATGGGGAATGGTCCGGACCGACCCTGCGCAGCCGCCGCAGATGGTCGCCCTGCTTGCGAGCGCGCCCGTCCGGTCGTGGATTCCCGAACTCGCGGTGTTCGAGCGCGACGAGCGCCGTCGCCGGCTGCTCGACGACCTTTCCGCGTTCTATGTCGCCGTCACGCGGGCGAGGCGCGGCCTGCATCTCGTGATGTCGAAGGAGGCGAAGGGGGAGTACCCGACTGGCGCGAAGCTCATCCGCGCGGCGCTCGACCGCGCGGGTGCCACGGCGGACCTGCTTGCTGGCGCCGGCTCGATCGAGGCGGCGTTCGCGCAGGCGCAGGTGCATCCGTCGGAGACATTCTGGCAGCGAGCGCACGAGGTGGAATCCAAGCCCTCGGCGGCGACTGGTGCGAAGGCAGAGCCTGCGGGAGTGGCCGCGACGGCGGGCGATGGA
>JBKCZS010000226.1:0-4146 GCA_046337925.1 bacterium
ACCGGGCTCTCGCTCGAACCGCACGCGGTCGCCGACGACGCCGAGCAACCCATGTTGAAGGTGCCCGGCGGGACGAGCAGCATCTCGATCTGCGTCGCGGTGTCGACCACGCGCCACGGAAGGCCGGTGGCGGCCATCGCCGCGCGGAGCGATTCATCGGTGACCACCGCGGGATTCGGGTCGAACTCGAGCACCGTGGCCCACGGCACCGATGCGCACGGCGAACCCCAGAGGATGAGCACCGCCGAGAGATCCTCGGCGCCCGTCATGCCGTCGCCGTCGATGTCGGTCGGGCAGGCGCCCTTGCACGGGCCCCAGTTCACCAGCATCTGGGTGAGGTCCTCGCCGTTGACGGTTCCGTCGGCGTTGAAGTCCGCGTCGCAGGCCGTCTGCCCGAAGGCTCCGGGCGATGGCGCGAGCAGAAGGGCCAGCACTGCCCCGGAAAGACAGAGCTGGCTTCGGAGTGATCGGACCTTGGGAGGCCCCGAGAGGCCGAGAACGGCGTCGACGAGGCTGGAAGATGTGCGTGGGCGAAGGCCGCTGTGATTGATGGTGCTCATGGGATCTCCGTTGAACACCCTCACTAGTGGCCCTCGCGGCGCCGTTGGACGCGGGAGACCTCGAGATTTGTGGAATCCCCCGCACCTGCCCGCCGACACCCCCTCGAATCGCGCCGCGATGGGGCTTGGGTTCGGGATAATGTCTACGGACGATGCGACCCATCGACCTCTCGACCCCCCTCTCGCTGCGCAGCGCGTTCCTGTTTCCGCTGCAGTCGCGCGAATCGCGTCGCGAGGTGCTGTGGGGCGCGGCGCTTCTCCTGATACCTGTGGTCGGCTGGCTGCTCAACATGGGCCACCGCATCGCCATGACGCGGCGCATGCAGCAGGGACTTCCCGCGTGGCCGGCATGGGGCGGGTATCGCCAGCTTCTCTACCACGGCGCGATCACCTTCCTCGGCATGGTGGAGTACCACGCGCCGGCGGTGGCCGTCGGCTTCTTCGCGTGGAAGCTCGACACGCCGTGGCTCTGGGGTGTCGCCGCATGCCTGTGGCTGCTCGCCTCGGCCGCCGTGCCGGGCTACATGACGCACTATTGCCACACGCTCGACCCGCGCGAGATCTTCAACCCGATGCGCGCGCTGCGCAGGGTGAGCGAGGGCGGCGCAGACTACTGGCGCGCGTGGGCGATCGCGCTCGCGGCGCTTGCGTGCTCGTTTCTCGGGCTCCTCGCGTTCGGCGTCGGGTTTCTCGTGACGAGCGTCTGGTTCTGGCAGGTCGCCGGCTTCGGCTTCGCGACCGTGTTCACGCGCAAGTTCGAGCTCGCGCGCGGGCGGTGAGGCGAGGCCGCGGGGATGAGGGTGCCGCGCGCGCGATGCGGCGTTGTCCGCGTCCCGTCAGTCCGCCTTGGCGTCGACGGTGAGGAAGTTCGCGCGCAAGAGTTCGCGCTCCCCGCTCCAGCGGTATGCCGAGAGCCGGCCGCCGCCGTAGCCACCGCCGTGGTCGACGCAGCCGACATTGGGGCGGAGGATCTTGCCGAACTCGCGGTCGTCCCGGTCGAAGAGCGAGTAGTGGCCGAAGAGCACCGGCCGTTCGTCGTGCGGATACGCGTCGCGCTCGTCGTACGGAATCAGCGTGGCGAGCGGAGGCAGGTCGGCCGGGTACTCGCTCGCGAGGATGCGGCGGTCGCCGAGCGCCGTGCGCAGGTCGTGAATCTTGTTCGGCTTCATGAGCGCGTGCTCGTGGAAGGCGCGGCCCTGCGCGGCGTCGAACCAGCGGATGCGCGCCTCGCCGCGCGCGCGGTCGTTCGAGCCGTCGTGCAGCACCACACCGCCCGGAAGCCGCAGTTCGACGCCCTTCACGATGCGCTCGAGCGCGACCGCGGGCGAGGCGTCGGGCGCGTGATCGAGCGCCTGCTGACGCTCGCCGAGGTCGACGAGCTCGCCCCAGTGCCGTTCGTCGGGCGCCGCGCGCGCCTGCTGGATCTCGATCGCTTCGTCGATCGACGCCGCGCGGATCCCAAGCGACACGCCGCGCGCGGCCGACCACTCGTCGAGCGCGCGGATCGCGGGTGGAATCCACGCCGCGTGCACCGCGCGCAGGCCCGGCAGCTCGAGATAGACCGGCAGCGTCATGAAGTGGCGAAGGCACGCCTCGTAGGCGCGCGCGTCGCACAGGCCGTGGATCGTGTCTTCGTGCTGCTCGAGATTGCCGCGCGTGTGCCGGCGCAGCCACTCGGTCGGCGTCGGCGCTGCGTCGGGGCCCGCCGCGAGCCGCTCGCGCGCCTGATGCCATGCCTCCTGCGCGTCGAACGCACGGTCGCGCGCGCGGGTCGCGAACGCGATCGCGTTCGTGTCGTGGTTTCCGGCGAGCGCAAGGGCGACGCGCTGGTCGCAGAGTTCGCGCACGAGCTCGACCACCTCGGCGACCCGCGCGCCTCGGTCGACATAGTCGCCGACGAACACGATCCTGCGCCCTTCGGCGTGCGTCCACCGCCCCGCCACGCGGCGATGGCCGAGCGCGCCGAGCATCGCCGTCAGGCGCGTCTGCATCCCGTGGATGTCGCCGATGATGTCGATTCCGCTCGCTTCGCCCATGCGCGCCACCTGCCTTCGCGCAGTCTACGCGCGACGCGGCAGCACGGCGCGGGCTGCGGCGTAGCTTGCGAGGCTGAGCGCCGCCGTGATGGCGATGCCCACGCACATCTTGACCGCGCCCGCTGCGTTCCACGGTGCCAGCACGCCGACCACGAAGATCGCGATCGGCAGGTGGACGAGATACACCCAGTACGACGAATCGACCACGAAGCGGATGCCGCGGCTCGAGGTGCGGAAGATGCGCTCGACCGCGCCCGCGCAGCCGAGCGCCAGAAGCCACGCTGCAAGTGCCGTCGCGCCCTGCGTGATGACGAGAAGCGCCCGCATGCGGCCCTCCGCAGGCGCACGCCCGTGGCTCTCCACCTCGCTCGCGGCGACATACCACGCGATCGAGAGCACGACCGCAACGGAGAGCGCCACGCAACCCGCCGCGACCCGCCACCACGCGCCGCGCTTGAGCGCGTGAATCGCGCGCGGGTCGAGCGCCAGCGCCCAGCCGCCGAAGAAGAAGACGCCGTAGCAGAGAAGGATCGCGGGCTCCGGCACGAACGATCGCGGCGTGGCGAGGCCAGGGCTCGGCATGGCGAGCATGGGAAGCGCCGCCGCGAGCGCGAGCGCAAGCACGGCGAGCACGCTCCGCCAGCCCGAGCACCAGCGCACGACCGCACTCGCACACGCGGCGCCGAACGCCTCGCGCGCCGCGCGCGGCACGACGCGGAGCGCCAACCACGCGCACGCCGCCGCCGCGCAGAACCAGAGGAGATAGAGCAGGAACCAGAGATGCGCGGGCGACGGATCGCGCCACGGATGCTGCATCGCCGAGCCGATGAGCGCCACGGAGAACTCGCCGCCGCCGCTCGCCTCCGCCGCACGCCCGATGGAGTAGGTGAACGCAAGCTTGATGAGCGGAAAGAGCGCGATCCACGCAATCACCATCGGGAAGAGGATGCGCCGCGCGCGGTCGCCGACCCACGCGCCCATCCCCTTGCGCGACACGACGAGCGCGCCGAAGAACCCCGAGAGCACGAAGAAGGCGGGCATGCGGAACGCATGGATCGCGAGCACCACGAAACCAGCGAGGTCCGTGGGATGTGGGTCGCGCAGTGGCCACACGCCGTCCGCGGGCGAGGCCACGAAGCTCGTCGCCACATGCAGCACGACCCCGAGCAGCATCATCGAGGCGCGCAGGAAGTCGAGGCCGTGAAAGCGGGCGGCTGAAGCGCTCGGGTCGGACGGGGTCGTCACGCGGCGGAGCGTATCAACTGGCATGGCGCATCGCGCCGCGCGGCGTCTTGCTCCTCATGGCGCGGCCTCGACGACGGATTGCGCGCCGGACAACAGCAAGGCGGCGGGCTGCTGCCCGATGTCAGCGACTGATTCGAGCAAGAGTCGGACGGTCCATGCGCCGCCAACAAGCATCGCCGTCTGATTGCCCGAGATCGTCTCCGTGCCGCCGTTCACCAGCGAGCGCGCGATCGTTGAACACGCGTGCGACAGCATCGCCCCCGGAGGGGAATCGCAGCATGCCGTGAAGAAGCATTGCGTTCGCG
>JBKCZS010000227.1:0-8100 GCA_046337925.1 bacterium
GCTGTGCTCGGCGGATTCCCGCAGGAGGGGCTCGACGAGATCGAGATGCGATTCGCGATGCTCGAGTCGAACCTGCCGATCGGCTGGTCGATGCGCGCGAGCGACGAGGCGCTGATCTCGGAGCATCTCGAGGCGCGCCTCAACGGAAGCCTGCGGCAGGGGATCGACCGCGTGCAGGCGCGCACGGTGGCCTGGGAGGTGTACGCCGCGGCCTGGAACCTGAGCGATGCGCTGCCGCGTGAAGTGGTCGAGGCGCGCGAAGCGCAGCAGGCGAGGTTCGAGGACACGCTGCGGGAGCCGCTTGCGCTGCTGGGTGATGCGGACGCCGAGGCGGCTGTACTCGCTTCGATTCGCGCAGCGCTGCGATCTCCCTTCCAGGCAGCAGCGCTCTGCCCTGGGGGAATCATGAAGGAGAGGGAGGTACTGCAGTATCTTGGCGAGATCGCCGCGAGGATCGACGCGCAATACGCGGACCAACTACGGCAGGTGAAGGGAATGTCGTTCTGGCAGGACGCGTTGGACACACACTCGGGCAGCATGCTCGCTGATGTGCTCGGGCCTCTCTCGAGCGACATCTCGCGATCGCGGCATCGCGTCGTGCCGCTGATTCCCTTCCCCGACGCAAGCAGCTACTACTCGTCATCGACCGGGCGGACGACATTCCCGCGGTTGATCGTCCGATGAGCTGACTTCTTGTGACGCTCGGCCTCCCCGTCGACCGCCGACTCCGGAGTCGACCGCTCAGGCTCCGCTGCGCCCCGCCTTCGTCTGCTAGATCCGCGCGCCGCACTCGCCCGGCGCGAACAGGTGCACATGCGCGCTGTCGAAGGTGACGCCCACCGCGTCGGCCTCGCGGACATGCGCGGCGTCGTCGGCGTTCACGCGTGCGAGCAGGCGGCCCCACGCGGTGTCGAGCGCGATGTCGGTGCGGTCGCCGAGGCGCTCGACGGCGGCCACGGTCGCGGCGATCGAATGGTCGGAGTTCGGACGCACGGGCCTCATGCGGTCGGGCCGCACGCCGAGCGCGCACGCGCGCGGCGCCAGCAGGCGGCCGACCGGCATGCGCACGCCGTTCGCGAGGAAGTCGCCGCCCTCGACATGGCCGTCGACGATGTTCATCGGAGGCGTGCCGATGAAGCCTGCGACGAATCGGTTCGCAGGCTTGTCGAAGCACTCCTGCGCGCTCGCGTTCTGCTGGACCTTGCCCTTGTGCATCACGACCAGCCGGTCGGCGAGCGTCATCGCCTCCTCCTGGTCGTGCGTCACATACACGATCGTCGCGCCGAGCCGACGGTGCAGCATGCGCAGCTCGGTGCGCGTCTCGATGCGGAGGCGCGCGTCGAGGTTCGACAGCGGCTCGTCGAAGAGGAACACCTTCGGGTCGCGCGCGATCGCGCGTCCGACCGCGACGCGCTGGCGCTGGCCGCCCGAAAGCTCGCGCGGGTAGCGGTGGAGCAGCATGTCGAGTCCGAGGGTCTTCGACACCTCCGCCACGCGCGCCGCGATCTCCGCGCTCTCCGTTGCGCGCATGCCGCCCGCGCCCGTCAGGGCCGCGAACAGCCCGCTCCGGTGCGTGCGCCGCGTCTCGAGTCCAAACGCGATGTTCTCGCCGACGGTGAGATGCGGGTAGAGCGCGTAGTTCTGGAACACGAACGCGATGTCGCGGTCCTTCGCAGGAAGGTCGTTCACGCACGCGCCGTCGATCTCGAGGACGCCCGCCGAGATCTCCTCGAGGCCCGCGATCATGCGCAGCGTGGTGCTCTTGCCGCAGCCCGACGGGCCGACGAGCACGCAGAACTCGCCGTGCGCGATCGAGAGGTCGACCGCCTCGACCGCGCGCACCTGCGCGCCGTTCGCGCCTTCGTAGACCTTGTCGACCTTGGTGAGCTTGACGGTTGCCATCGTGGAGTCCTCAGCCCTTCACGGCGCCGCGGGCGAGGCCTTCGACGAAGGTCTTCTGCGCGGCGATGAAGAGAATGATGCAGGGGATCATGGTGAGCACCGAGAGCGCCATCAGGAGATGGACATCCTCGAGCCCGCCGTACTGGTTCTTGAAGCCGTTGAGCGCCACCGCGAGCGTGGCGCTTTCGTCCGAGTGGAGGTAGATGAGCGGCGCGAGGAAGTCGTTCCAGGTGCCGATGAAGGTGAACACCGCGCAGATCGCCGTGACGGGGCGGCAGAGCGGAAGCATGATCTTCCACCAGATCGCGAGGTGCCCGAGCCCGTCGACGCGCGCCGCCTCGACGAGCGACTCGGGGATCTGCGCGATGAACTGGCGGTACATGAAGATGAAGAACGCGTTGCCGAAGAACGCGGGCACCACGAGCGGCAGGATCGAGTCGATCCACCCGAACTGGCGGAACAGGAGGAAGAGCGGGATCATCGTCACCTGCCCCGGCAGCATCATGGTGCCGAGCATGACGAGGAAGAGCGGCGAACTGCCGCGGAAACGCAGGCGCGCGAACGCATAGCCGACGAGGCTCGACGAGAGCACCGTGCCGATCACGACGAGCACCGTGACGACGATCGAGTTCGCGAGCGCGTCTGCGAATCCCCACCACGGCGTGCTGCCGGTCTCGCGGATCGCGTCGAGGTAGTTGCCGGGCTGCGGGCTCGGCGGGAAGAGCGCGATGCCGGCGCTTCCCGTCACCGCGGCCTCGGCGCGGTCGGGCGTCTCGAGGCTCACGACCGCCATCCACCACAACGGGAAGACGAACGCCGCCGTGCCCATGACGAGCACGAACCAGAGGATGGCGTTGGCGAGCGGAGAACGCTTCATTTGCGCAGGCTTTCGTAGTAGACGACGCGCGCGCTCGTCTTGAGGATGATGCCGGTGAGCACCAGCACGATCAGGAGGAGGATCCACGCCATCGCGCTCGCGTAGCCCATGTCGTAGAGCTCGAACGCCTTGTTGTAGAGGTAGAGCACATAGAAGCGGGTGAGGTCGCCGGGCTCGCCGCCGGTCATCACGAACGCCTGCGTGAACACCTGGAACGACCCGATCACCGCCATGATGAGGTTGAAGAGGATGACCGGCGACAGCATCGGCAGCGTCACGCGGAAGAAGCGCCGCACCGGGCCAGCGCCGTCGATCTCGGCCGCTTCGTAGAGTTCGCGCGGGATCTGCTGCAATCCCGCGAGGTAGACCATCATCGAGCCGCCGACGAGCCAGAAGCTCATGATCGCGAACGCGGGCGCGCCGAGGATCGCAGCGTCCTTGCCGAACCACTCTGGGCCGGCGATGCCTGCGATCTCGAGCACTCTGTTGATGAGCCCGCCCTCCGAATCGAAGATCCAGCGCCACAGGATCGAGATGCCGACGCCCGCGAGCACGCTCGGCAGGTACCACGCCGCGCGGAAGAACGCGATGCCGCGCACCTTCTGCATCATCACCACCGCCGCGAGCAGCGCGAGGAACTGGCCGATCGGAACCGCGAGGAGCGCGTAGTAGACGGTCACCTTGAACGAGGTGTGGAAGCGCGTGTCGCGCGAGAGCAGCTGCGAGTAGTTGTCGCCGCCCACCCAGTCGGCGCTCGCGAGCGGTCCGATGCCCTTCCAGTTCGTCATCGCGAGGATGAACGAGAGCAGGATCGGGAACGCCATGAACAGGAGGAAGCCCGCGACCCACGGCGACACGAGCAGGAATCCCGCGCGTTCCTCGCGCCGCGCGTTCGTGCCCTTCGGCGCGCGCAGGAGGAGGTACGCAAGCGTCGCCGCGAACGCGCCGAGAAGCGCGGCGCCGCCGAGGGCCCACCCGCGCCACGCGACGGGCGGCGGATTGGTGCCGCCCGGCACGAAGGCGACATGGGTCGACCACTTCTCGTTCATCTCCGCGATCGCCTGCGGCACCGTGAGATCGCCCGTCTTGAGCCCGCGGTCCATCGTCGAGCCGAAGATCTGCTCGAAGGTCGGGTCGGCCGGCCACGCGATGACCGACGCCTCGGGAATCGCGTCGAGATAGCCTTGGTTGTTCGCGGGCGGCAGCGTCGCGTCGAGGAACGCGGGGCTTGCCGCCACCGACTTCATCGTCGGGATCGCAAGGCCAAGCCGCGCGTTCGCGGCCTGGCTCTCGGCGTTCGTGAGCCACTTGATGAGCTTCCACGACTCCTCGGGATGCGGCGTGTCGCGCGCCATCGACCAGCTGACGGTGAGCACGCAGTTCGCCTCGGCCGAACCGCGCGGAAGCGGCGCGAAGTCCCATTCGAAGCCACCCTTGTCGGGCGTGGGGATGCTGCGGTAGCTCGGCACCACCCAGCGTCCGAACGGGCCGGCCATGCCGACCTTGCCGCCGAGGAACACGCTCGCGCCCGTCGCGATCTTGCTCTTGCCGCTCGTGAGCGTGCCTTCCTCGTCATGGCGCCATGCGCGCAGCGTCTCGAGCGCGCGGATCGCGTTCGGCTCCTCGATGCGGATATTCTCGAGCGCGTCGTCGATCGCCTCGCCGCCCTCGGTGCGCAGGTAGGTGCGCACCATCACGGGCCAGGTCACGAACTCGCTGCCCGTGATCGCGTCGCCGTCCTTCGCCTTCAGTTTCGACAGCGCGCGCGCCTTCGCGATGAAGTCGTCCCAGGTCCAGTCGGCGGCGGGGAAGGGGATCCCGGCCTCGCGGAAGAGGTCCTTGTTGTAGTAGAAGCCGACGGTCGTGAAGTCCTTGGGAATGCCGTAGAGCGTGCCCTTGCCCACGCGCGCGCCGTCGAAGCGGAACGCCTCGACCGTCTGCGGATAGAAGGCGCCGAGATCAAGCGCGCCAGCGTCGCCCGCCGCGCGCGCGGCCTCCTCGCGCGCCACGAAGTCGTCGATCGGCCGCAGGAGATCGAGGCTCGCGAAGTTCGCCACGCGCTCGTAGCCCACATCGAACACATCGGGCGGCTCGCCCGCGGCCATCATGGTCTGAAGCTTGGTGTAGAAGCTGCCCGCGTCGCCCGGGTTCAGGCGCTTCACGCGCACGCCGGGGTTCGCGGCCTCGAAGGCGCGCAGCGAATCCTCGACGATCTTGTCTTCTTCCTGTCCGCCTTCGCCCGACCAGTGCATGACCGTGAGCACGATCTCGCCCGCCTTCGCGTCGGCGCGCGCCACCGTGCGGTAGGCCACGCGCGCGAACGCCGCGAATACGAGCGCCGCCGCGACCGCAACAAGCGCCGCGCGAACGGCGAATCCGAAGGTCCATGGCTTGCCGGCGCGGTCGTCAGGCATGGGCGGCGAGTATAAATGAAGCATGCTCCGAACCGCGCTGCGTTTCCTCTGTGCGAGTGCGTTTGTCACGCTGTCCGCGGTCGGAGCGCCGCCGGTGGCCGCGCCGCCAGACTCGCCCGTGCTTCCGGCGTCGATCGA
This sequence comes from bacterium, assembly GCA_046337925.1. Classification (GTDB taxonomy): domain Bacteria; phylum Planctomycetota; class Phycisphaerae; order Phycisphaerales; family SM1A02; genus QWPT01. The sequence continues at coordinate 5,332 of JBKCZS010000227.1, forward strand.
GGTCGAGCAGGCGGCGGCCGGCCGCGCGCGGGTGACCTTCGCCCATCGCCCCGAACGCGCGGAATCCACCGTGTTTCTCGCAGGCGAGTTCAACGGATGGAGCCCGACGCGCACGCCGATGGAGCGGATGGGCGACGGCTTCTTCCGCGTGTCGATCGAGCTCGAGGACGGCCGCTACCCCTACAAGTTCGTGGTCGACGGGAAGTGGATCGCGGACCCGGCGAACCCGACGCGCGAGCCCGACGGCCACGACGGCTTCAACTCGGTGCTGGTGCTCGGACGCGCGGCGAGCGACATGCCGACCGAGCAGCGCGTGGTCGACGGTTTCGCAACGCCCGACTGGGCGCGCGACGCGGTCTGGTACCAGATAATGCTCGACCGCTTTGCGAACGGCGACGAGATGAACGACCCTCCGAACACGCGGCCGTGGACGAGCGCGTGGCGCGCGACGAGCCCGTGGGAGACGGAGGGCGGCCAGACCTTCTGGGAGTGGGCCGTGTTCAACCGCCACTACGGCGGCGACCTCGAGGGGCTGCGCGAGCGCATTCCGTATCTCAAGGCGCTCGGCGTGAACGCGATCTACCTGAATCCCGTGTTCGAGGCGCCGAGCCACCACAAGTACGACGCGACGACCTTCGTCCATATCGACGACAACTTCGGCACGAAGGGCGACGCGATGATGTCGAGCGCGAACGAGGATCTCGGCGATCCGTCGACCTGGGGCTTCAACCAGAGCGACCGCCTGTTCCTCGAGGTGCTGCGCGAGCTCAAGGCAAACGGCTTCCGCGTGATCGTCGACGGCGTGTTCAATCATGTCGGCGAGACGCACATCGCGTTCACCGATGTGCGCGCGCGCGGCAAGGAGTCGCCGTTCGCCGACTGGTTCGAGATCGAGAGCTTCGAGCCGTTCAAGTACCGCGGCTGGGCGGGATTCGGGCAACTGCCCGAGTTCGCGAAGACGCAGACGGGCTTCAAGAGCGGCGCCGTGCGCGACCATGTGTTCGCCGTCACGCGGCGCTGGATGGATCCGAACGGCGACGGCGACCCGTCGGACGGCATCGACGGCTGGCGGCTCGATGTGCCGAACGAGGTGCCGATCGAGTTCTGGCGCGAGTGGCGCGCGGTGGTGAAGGGCGTGAATCCCGACGCCTACATCGTGGGCGAGATCTGGAAGCGCGCGGACAAGTGGCTCGACGGCCGCTCGTTCGATGCCGTGATGAACTACCAGTTCGCGATGCCGGTCGTGCAGTGGGTGTCGGGCGAGATCAAGCCGAGCGAGCTCGACCGTCGGCTGCAGGCCGTGCGCCTCGCGTATCCCGAGCAGGCGACCGCCGTGATGCAGAACCTGCTCGCAGGCCACGACACCGACCGCCTCGCGTCGATGATCATGAACCCGGGCCGCGGCTACGACCGCTCGAACAGCGAGCGGCCTGGATCCGCGTACAACGGCGCGAAGCCGACCGACGAGGCGTATCGCCGCGCGCTGCTCGCGGTTGCTGCGCAGATGACCTATGTCGGTGCGCCGATGGTCTGGTACGGCGACGAGGTCGGCATGTGGGGAAGCGACGACCCGTTCTGCCGCAAGCCGATGCTGTGGGCGGATCTGCCGCCGAACGACGACCCCGACGAGCGCATCCGAGCGGGGCACCTCGACGCGTATCGCGCGCTCATCAAACTGCGCAACGACACGCCCGCGCTGCGCCGCGGCGCGTTCAAGACGCTCGTCGCCGACGACGCGCGCAACCTGTGGGTCTTCGAGCGCACGCTCGGCGACGAGCGCGTGGTCGTCGCGCTGAACGGGTCGAGCGAGGCGCGGCCGATGCCGGATGTCGGCATGCGCGGGGAGACGCTGTTCGCGTCGGATGGCGGTGGGGGAGCAGAAGCGGGCATGATCCCCGCCTTCGGCGTGTGGGTGCTGCGCGTGCGCTGACGCGCCATCACCGCGCCTTCGGCCGCATACGCTCGATCTGCCGGCTTCTCCCAGAGACAGCGCCGAAGCCTGCGTCCGTGCGTTCCGTCAGCGATGCGCGCAGCGCTGCGCCTTCTGCGAGCAGCGCGGGGTCATCGGATCGCTCGAGCGCGCGAAGCAGCGTGAGCTCTCCTTCGAACGCAGCGTCCGATTGCGCGCCGTACGACTCGATCAGCAGGGTTCTGTCGGCGCGGCAGGTGGCGACATCGGTGAAGCTCATCCACGCATCGCGTGGGTGACGGTCCTCCATCAGGCGCCGCGCGGCGATGGCGCGTACGAGCGCAGCGGCTTCGGGGCGCCCTGAGATCTCGGATGCGCGGTCGGCGACGGCGCGCAGGCGTGCAGCGGCGGAGGGCGCGTCCATGTCAGCGATCAGGGAGTCGGTGAGGCTGCGTACCGCGCCACCGAGCCGATAGACCAAGTTCAGGTTCTTGCGGAACCAGGTTTCCACCCCCAATTCGCTCGCCTGCAGCGCGCGCTCGCGATCTCCTTCGCTGCCGCGCTGCAGATAGGCGGCGCCGATCAGCCGCAGGGCGTTTTGCCGGTGCAGCGCGAGCGCGTCGCCCGTCTCGTTGGCGCGTGGCGAGGTGAGTTCGATGACGCGTTCGAGCGCAGCGACCGCCTCGTCGGCACGGGACGCCTTGCGTAGCGCGTCTCCACGATGGGTCGCGGTGTGCAGGGTTCGCGGATTCCGCTCGCCGAACTCGCGCAGACGGATCGCGTAAGCCTCGTCGAGGAAGGAGAGCGCCTCTGCGGGTCGCGCTGCGGCCGTGAAGAGGACTCCGGCGTTGTTGAGAAGC
>JBKCZS010000228.1:0-2602 GCA_046337925.1 bacterium
TCGTCGATCAGGATCGAGTCGACCTCGTCGACGATCGCGAAGCCGCGCTCCTTCTGGAGCTGCTCCTCGGCGCGCGTCTTCATGTTGTCGCGCAGGTAGTCGAAGCCGAACTCGCTCGTGGTGCCGTAGACGACATCGCACGAATAGGCCGCCTTCTTCTCGTCGTGGCCCTGCATGTGCTGCGGGTGGATCGCGCCGACCGTGAGGCCGAGCGCGCGGAAGAACGGGAAGGTCCAGTCGCGGTCGCGCTGCACGAGGTAGTCGTTCACGGTGACGACATGGACCTGCTTGTTCTCGCAGGCCGCGAGGTAGCAGGCGAGCGGGCCGACGATCGTCTTGCCTTCGCCGGTCTTCATCTCGGCGATCTTGCCTTCCGCGAGCACGATGCCGCCGATCAGCTGCACATTGAAGGGCCGGGCGCGGAAGGGCGGGCGCGACTCGGGATAGATCACGCGCACCGCGTCGTAGATCTCGACGGGGATGTCGAGGTACTGCCAGCCCTCGACCATCTCGCCATGGCCGCGGAGGTCGCCTTCGGGCGTGCGGACGGGCGCCGCGCGCATGGCGGCGACGGTCTCGTCGTACAGCGCCCGGACGGACGCGGGCAGGAGCGACGAATCGAAGCGGTCGAGCTCGTCGACCGTGCCGTCCATGTTGAGGTCGGCGTTCTTCGCCGGGTTGAAGATGTTGCGGATGCCGACGCCGCGGTCCATCGCCTCGCGCGCCGCTGCGAAGATCTCGGGGATCATCGCGTAGGGCTTCTCGCCGCCCGCGACGCGGGTGCGGAACTCGTCGGTCTTGGCGCGGAGCTGCGCGTCGGTCAGGCGGCGCATCTCGGGCTCGAGCGCGTTGACCTGGTCGACGATCTTCAGGTAGCGCTTCACATCGCGCTGGTTCTTGGTGCCGAGGGTGACGCGGACGATCCAATCGAGGACCGGAATGCCTTTGAAGAGCTGGCTCATGTTGTGTCTCTGCTCCGATGGGAGCGATTGCTGCGGCGGCAGCGCCGCCTGCGATCATGCTGGTGAGGGTGGACGACGGAAGGAAGCTGCGCTCACGCGGTGGGCGGAGGCAGGGTCGTCGTCTGCAGGAACGCGGCGCGCGCGTGGGCGCCAACGCGCCGGAGCGAGCGCTCCGCGCGCACGGAGGAGCTGTCCGAGGCGATCAGGGCCGCCCGCTCGCCGTGTCGGTCGAAGGTGGAGACGCCGAGTCCGTGCTCGCGCGAACCGATGCCCGACTGGGCGTCGTCCGAGACGATCACGAACCGCAGGGCCGACTGCAGCTCTGCGCGGCGGGCCCGCGTGTCGGCGCTCTCGGCCGACAGCCCGCCCGTCAACGCGGCGATCATCGCGACGAGGATCGCCGCCGTGAGCCGCAGGTGGGGGTTGGACCGCCGAAGCGATGTCATCGAGCCCGAAAGGTAGCACAGGGAAGGCGTGGAGGGCGGAATCCGACCAAGTTGGCCACGAGGTCGGCCCAAAATCGGACCTCACGGTAGTCTTTCAGCCCGTGCAGGCGGACTCACGCGCAACTTCGGCAGGGAACGGCGGTGCCCGCGGCGCTTCCGGCGGTGGCGATATCTCCCGCGCCGCAGCCTCGCTCGAGGCTCGCCAGGTCACGGTCGAGTACCCCGGGGTGCGCGCGCTCGACGGCGTCACGATGTCGTTTCGCGGCGGCGAGATCCATGCGGTCGTCGGCGAGAACGGCGCGGGCAAGAGCACGCTGATGAAGGTGCTGTCCGGCTCGGTCCGGCCGACCCGCGGCGCGACGCTGCTCGATGGAGCCTCGGTCGCGTTCGAGCAGCCGTCCGACGCGCTGCGCGCGGGCATCGCGATGGTGCATCAGGAACTCAACCTCGTGCCCACGCTCGATGTCGCGGAGAATGTCACGCTCGGACGCGAGCCCTCCGCGCTCGGCGGCGTTGCGGTCGACCGCGCCGCGCAGCGGAGCCGCGCGGGCGAACTCCTTGCGTCGCTCGGTGCGCAGATCGACCTTTCGCGCGAGGCGGGGCTGCTGTCGGTCGCCGAAGCGCAGTTTGTCGAGATCGCGAAGTGCCTCGCGAGCGATGCGCGCGTCCTCATCTTCGCCGAGCCGACCGCGGTGCTTGGCGAGCAGGATGCGGCGCGGCTCCTCTCGCGCATGCGTGCGCTGCGCGACGAAGGACGCGCGGTCATCTTCATCTCGCACCATCTCGAGGAGGTCGTTGCGGTTGCGGACCGCGTGAGCGTGCTGCGCGACGGCGCGCTGGTGCAGGAGTTCGCCCGCGAGGGCGGCGCGTTGCGCGACGCGGCCGGAGCCGCCGTCGACGAGCACGCGCTGGCGGCTGCGATGGTCGGTCGCGCGCTCGGATCGATCTACCCCGAGAAGGGCGTTGCGCGCGATGCCGAGCCGATCCTCCAGCTCGCCGCGTTCGGCGCGGTCGGGCGGAGCGCAGGAATCGACCTCGCCGTGCGCCCCGGCGAGATCGTCGGTCTCGCGGGCCTCGTCGGCGCCGGACGCACCGAGACGGCGGAGGCGATTCTCGGGCTGCGGCCCGCGACCGGAACGGTGGTCGTCAACGGCCGCGCGCGCGCGTTCCGCGGCGCGAAGGACGCGCTGCGCG
>JBKCZS010000229.1:0-3887 GCA_046337925.1 bacterium
GCCCGGATCGCCATGGCCCGAGGATAGCACCGCCTCTCGGGGAGCCAAGCGGATTTGCTCCGGCCTCGCAAATCTTGCGGCCCGACACGTGGATATCGAGCCGCGCGGACGCCGAACGGCTGCGTACCGTCCGATTCGCCCTTCCCGGCGCCTCCCCAATCCCGCCGCGGGGCCCGAGCGCGGACCCGATGCCGGGTAGCATCACTCTCGACGGGGATCTGTCCCCGGCGGATGTTTCCATGCGCATCGATCAGTGGATCCAGCATCTCGAGCACCTCGGCGCCGGCGGCGTCGTTTCCGCCACCGGGCGCCCAGCCCAGGCGGACGGCCCGCTTGCATCGCTGCCTCCAGAGCCCACGCTCCTGCACGGGGTCCGCGGCGAGCAGCGGCTCTGGCGCGCAGCCGCGGGCGAGTCCACCGACGTTGCGGACATCCTTGCCGCGCCCGTGCCGGCGGAAGGTGCGCCGCTCCTCCCGGCCGACAACTATCTCGCGATCGAGGTATGGGCCGAGTGCGAACTCTCCGCGCTGCATGCGCTCCACCGTCTTCGAAGAATGGGGCATCCCGCGGTTGCCGAGCGCGGCCAACTGCGCATCGATGGCGCGGTTCGCTGGCACCTCGTGAACACGCAGCCCGACAACTCGACCAACCGCCCCTGGGCGCTGCACGTGTTCCTGGAGGCATCGAACCGGCCGGACGCCGTGGGCGTCGACTCCGCCGAGGCACAGCTGTACGCCGAGACCTTGCTCGGCAACATGCTTGCGACCGACGCCCGCAGCGAGCGCCTCTCGCGCTGGATCCTGGCGGACGCGGCCCATGAGCTTCGGGCGATGGGCTTCGGGCGATGAACTGCGGGCGATGAGTTTGGGGTGATGAGCTTCGGGCGATGAACTGCGGGCGATGAGTTTGGGGTGATGGGCTGCGAGCGATGACGGCCGCGCACCACGCGGACGGCGAAGGCCTTACCATCCGCGCCATGCTTCCGAGTCCGCAGGTCTCGTCCCCGCGCGTCCTCACCTTCTTCTCGGCCATCACCAGCGCGATGCAGCCCACGCGGCTTCCGCTGGCGCTTCTCGCAGTGCTCCTCGTCACGGCGCTTGCACCCGTGATCGACCTCGCCGCGGGCAAGTCGTTCGGCACGAGAGGCTTCACGGGCGGGGTGCTCGGCGAGACCGACCTCGAGATCGATCGCTCGCGCGCTCGCTCGGCGGCCATCCGCTTCGCGGGGCTTGAGGTCGCCGCGCTCGAGAATCCGGCGGACGGCGCGGCAAGCGCCGATGCGGATCGGCGCGACCCGTCGACGCGCGAACTCGTCGGCGCCGTGCGCGAGGGCCTCGTGCGACGGATCGGCGAACTTCGCGCCGCAACCGACGAGGGCGACGCCGGATGGCGTGCCTCCGAGGAGCGAAGGCTGCGGCAGGCCGCGGCGCAGGCGATCCGTCAGATCGAGGAGTCGGCGCCGCGCGGCGTCGCAAGCGTCTTCCTCGAGAATGAGCGGCAGGCGCTTCGTCAGATCGGGGCCGCGGTCGTCGATCTCGACCTCGAGGCGGCGGCGAGCGGCGTGCTGAGCGCCGTGTTCACCGTGCCGGCGGCCGCGATCCGCGCGTCTCCAGTCGTGTTCCCGCTCGCGGCGCTGGTGATGCTCTCGCTTCTCGCGATCTGCGCCGGCGGACTGTGCCGCATGGCCGCGGTGCACTCGGGCCGCGATGGCCGCCTGAGCACGCTCGAAGGCTCGGCGTTCGCGCGCGGCCGGGCCGTGAACCTCGCGAGCCTTCCCGTGCTTCCCGCCGCCGTGCTCCTGATCCTCGGGATCATCGTCTTCGTCTTCGTGCTTCTCCTCCGCGTCCCCGTCCTGAACGTCGTCGGCGGCGCGCTCTTCGTGGTTCCGCTGCTTGTCGCGATTCTCGGCGCGGTGCTGGCGATCGTCGCAATCGCGGCCGCGCCGCTCATGCCGGCCGCCGTCGCCGTCGAGGACTGCGATGCGGGCGATTCGATCACGCGTTCCTGCGCGCTCGTCCTGTCGCGGCCGCTCTTCTGGCTGTGCGTGCTCGCCGTCGCGATCGTCGCGCTCGTGATCGGCACGCTCCTCGTGACCGGCGTGCTGACGCTCGCGTCGAACGCGATCGCAGGCCTGCTCGCCTTCGCGGGCGGCGACGCAGGCGCCGTGATCGCGAGCGGCGACTCGGCCATGATCGCCACGCTCTCGGGGCCGGATCGCCTCGTCGCGCTCTTCGTCGGATTCTGGATGGGACTGCTCGAGGCGGTCGGCGCCGCGTACGCCTTCTCGCTGAGCGTCGACCTCGCGACGCGAGGCTATCTCCTCATGCGCGCCCGGATCGACGGCGAGAGCCCGTCCACCGTCGCAGGCTACGGAGTCGGCTGAGCGCGACCGTCAGTTGCCCCGCGACAGAAGTTCCTCGAGCCGGCGCTCGAGCGAGTCCACCCTCCGCTCGAGTTCGTCGAGACGGCTGCGCTCGCGCGGCTGCTCGGACGCCGGCGCCGCGGAAGGCGCGGCAACCGCGGCGGAAGGCCCGAGCGGGTGAAGGTCGCGGCACAGCAACTGCACCCAGCGCCGCGCGCGGCTTCCAGGCAGGGGAGGCAGCTCGCGCACAAGACCGCGCGATTCCTCCGTCATCGTCGCGAGCGTCCCCTCGACCGCCTCGATCGAATCGAACGGATGCATCCGCGCGGCACGGGCGCGAAGTTCGCCCACCGTCTGCGGCCCGCGCAGGAGCAGTTCCGCAAGGATCGACTGCTCCGGCGCCCGGATCTCGAGCGTCTCGCCTGCGACATGGCGGAACTTCTCGACGCGGGAGCCCGTGAACGACACATCGCGCACGAGTCCCTTCGACCTGAGGCCGTCGATCGCCCGCAGCGCCGTGTCCTCATCGATCTCGACCACAGGGTCGCGGTTCGACTTCTGGTTCACGCCCGTGACGAGCGAATTCAACGAAAGCGGATACTGCGCAGGCGTCGTGAGCGCCTTCTCGATCAGCGTGCCGAGCACGCGGCACTCGTCTGGAGTGAGCTCGATCATGCCGCAAGCGTACACTCGGTCATGGCGTCCGACCCGTTCCGTGCCGACCCGATCTCCGAACTTGCGCGCGCGGCCGTGCGCGCGCTCGCCGAGGGGCGCGCCGAGGGCGTCGAGAACGCCATCGACCGCGCCTACGACGAGACGCGGGTGGATCCGCGCACCCGTCGGCCGACCCGTGCGGAACTCCGCGCCCACGCGCGCGCCTTCGAGGAGTCCGAGCAGGGCGAACTCGGTCGCCTCCTGCGCATCGACGCGGCGCTCGTCGAGGCCTCGGAGGTGCTCGCACGGCTCGAGGAGACGGTGATCGCGCTCGAGGCGCACGGCGCGGACCTTCCGCCGCCCGAGATCTACGGTCGCGCGGCGCTCGGGCACTTCGACCTCGATCCCGTCGTGCACATCCGAGTCGTCACGTCGCTTCCCGTCTCCACGATCGCGCAGTCGCTCTTCGACGCCGGCTTCGACGACCCGGCCTGCCGCTCGATCGAGACCCGGCACGGGCGCCTCGACGAGGTCGCGTTTGCGGGCGAGTACGCGCAGTACAGCGTGGTTCGGATCCCGCCGCGGATGGCGGTCGACCGCGACCGGGACCTCGTGAAGGGGAAGCCCGTCGAGCATGTCGACTTCAGCGGTGTCACGCGACAACTCGCGCGGCTGCGCGTGAGAATCGGCCGACCGTCGCGATGAACGCTCCTACGCGGCACCTGCGTGTCGCAGACCGCCTTCGGACGGACGACCGCTTAAGACAGACCACCGCTTAAGACAGACCACCGCTTAAGACAGACCACCGCTTAAGACAGACCACCGCTTAAGACAGACCACCGCTTAAGACAGACCACCGCTTAAGACAGAC
>JBKCZS010000230.1:0-7695 GCA_046337925.1 bacterium
CCTTCGATCAACAGCCCAGCGACTCCGCACCGCTCGAAGCATTGGCATCCGCGAAGCGCTGTCGACTCGGCAGCACCCTCGTCACGCCAGCAGCAGCCGCTCCGGCTTCTCGATCATGTCCTTGATGTGGATGAGGAAGCCGACCGCCTCCGCGCCGTCGATGATGCGGTGGTCGTAGCTGAGCGCGAGGTACATCATCGGGCGGATCGCGACCTGGCCCGGGTTCCTCGGATCCTCGACCGCGCGCTTCTTGATCGCGTGCATGCCGAGGATGCCCGACTGCGGCGGATTCAGGATCGGCGTCGACATGAGCGAGCCGTACACGCCGCCATTCGAGATCGTGAACGTGCCGCCGGTCATCTCGTCGACCGAGAGCTTGCCGTCCTTCGCGCGGACGGCGAAGTCCTTGATGGTCGCCTCGATCTGCGCGAAGCTCATCGCCTCGGCGTTGCGGAGGACGGGAACCACGAGGCCCTTCTCGGTGCCGACCGCGACGGCGACATTGAAGCCCCGTGCCACTAGAAGCCCCGTGCCACTTGGTTACCTCTTGGTACCCGCTCGTACCCGGCACCAAGCAGGAACATCGGGAGAAGGCATGGAATCCGTGCAGTCACAGCGGGTTGCGCGCACGTCTCCGTGGTGCCAGGTACGTACCCGCTCGTACCCGCCAGAGACCCGGCACCGAGTTTTGAATGCCTGAAAATACGCAATGTAAAGACTCTTGTGTTGACAAGATGGCTTTGGCGGGACACCCTATGCCTGCATGCGGACCTTCTGGCATCGATGGATCGGGGCGCTGACAGCCGTTGCAGGGCTGGCCTCGTCGGCTGCGGGGCAGTCGATCGATCGGATGGTGCCGATCCATCCGATCCCGCGTTCGGTTGTTGAGGAATACCTCGCGGCCGCTGCCATTCCAGCAGCGTCGGCGGAGACAGCCCTTCAGGCGTACGAGGAGTACCTGCGGCAAGCCGGCAAACGGATCTCCGAGGCGCGCATCGCCGTCCGTGACGCCGGCTTCGATGAACTGCAGGCGCTGTTCCGCGAGCACCACGGCGGTCGTGCGTTCAATCCCATCACTGGCGAAGGCGGGCTCGGCAACGACCCCGAGCAGAGACGGCAGAGGCAGGAGATCTCTCATCGGATCGCGGTCTCCACGATTCCAGCGCTCAACGGACACCGCAGGGCCATTCGAGAGCTGATCGAGTCGATGGAACGGGTCGCGAGCGAGTGCGCTGTGACTTTTCCACGCGCTCGGTGGACGGTTCTGTCGAGCCTTGAGCTTCCGTCTTCGGACAACCCACTCAATCCGAAGCTCGTCGACATGGTCGCGCTCGCGCGGGATTCGTGGGAGCGTGGTGCGCTCGGCGCCTGCGGCGCGACGCTGCCACCTGGAGAGGCAGCGCGGCTGCGGGCGCAGGTCACACTCGTCTTGGCCGACTGGTGCATGAAGGGCGAGGTCGCGCTGACGCGAACCCATCTGGCTCCCCGGTCGGCGTCGAACGCCTTCGCTCGCCCCGACTCCGTGAACATGGACGAGGTCTTCGCACGGACCGGTGCTCTCTGGCGGGAGCGATTCCGAGGCAACGCGGATGCCGTGTCGAGAATCGCCGCGCTCGTGACTGATGCGGGCGGCGATGATCACGCGCTTCGTTGGGAGGACGAGTACCGCGCCGCGGTCTCCCCTCCGCTCTTCGTCGCGTTCTGGCCGCACCAGCTCGGCGCGTGGATGCGCGCGCAGCCCGACGCCACCGCGGAGGAAATCGAGCGTGCCGAAGCGCTGGAGGCTCGCTACCGCGACGAACACGCGCCCCTCCGGGACGCGGCGTTCCGGCGCGTCGTTGCTGCGGCCGAGGTTTCTGGCTCCGCGACATTCGCGCCACGGGAATCAATCGCGCATGAACGGTGCAACGAGGCGCTCCTGCGACTTCACCTCCATGGTCGCGAGACCATGATTCGGTTCGCAAGCGGCCTCTCGCCCGAAAGGCAGGAACGCGTGCGCCGGGAGTGGCTTGGGCTCAGCCGCGGCATCGCCGGCCCGCTGCCCGACCCGAGCCGCCTGCGCCCGGAGTTGAGCGAAGCGTTCTTCGACTGGCCGTCGATGCCTTCGACATGGGGCTGGTAGGTCAAGATGGGGCTGATAGGTCGAAACGAGTCTGGAAGGTCGAATAAAAGAGCTCACAAAGGAGGTGACTCATGAAGAGTGCAAGTCCGCTGCTGGTCACGATGCTTCTTGTTTTCGGCGCCGCCATGCTGCGGACAGGCACTGCGGCCAGGTTCGATGATCCCTCGCCGTTTCCGGACGGGGAGATCGTTGGGACCGAGGGGGAGTTCGGCGCGACCCTCTGCGTCAGTCACTCGAAGTGCACCGACGCGTTCAGCGCCGGCAGCGGCCTCGGCTGCGCGCAATGCACTGCCGTGAACAAGAGGTCGTTCTGCGTCGGGGGCACCGTGAATCCTTCAGGAGCGATCTGCTATCAGGGCAGCCTGCCGACCGGTTGCGGCCTCATCAAGTCTGGTTCCTGGGATTTCAGGGACATGCAGCGGTACTGCAACTCTGTGGTTACGGATCTGCCGTGTCCGCTTGTTCAGTGCGCCTACGGACCGACCCCAAGCCCGTGAGGACAGTGATGCGACGAAGCCTGAGCATGGCACGAATTGCGGCAGCGGTGGTGGTTCTGGGCGTGGCGTCCCTGCCCGCGTCGTCGACACCGGCGTCCCAAGAGCAACCCGTAGGGGAAAGCACCGTCGACGAGCGGATGGCGAAGGAGGTCCTGTCGGCGCTGCGTGCACTCGCGGATCGCGCATGTCCGGCGAACTCCGAGATCGAGGTGCTCGGACCGGCGGTGCTTTCCTGGGACGCGGATCCGATGGCATTTCCCTCGGGGCGCATGGAGTCGCCGAACGATCGGCTGCCCGCCAAGGAGTACGGAAAGCGCCGCGTGCGTTGGGAATTTTGTGATCGCGCAAGCAGGGTCAGCCTGAGGTCGGGCGGCGAGGGAGCGACGCCAGAGATGCGATGGCAGTCGATCGGTGGAGTCTGGCACTGCTTCACGAGCACGCCCGGACAGCCCGCCGATCTTGAGATCCTGCGCGGGCTTTCCAGCGACTTCGCGGAAGTCAAGCTGCTCAGCGTGTTCAATGGCGGTGTTGCATTTCCGTCGGTTCTCTCCACGCGGTCGCTGGCGGAGCATCTGGCCACCCTCAAGTGCACCATGACTCAGGCCTCGAACGACGGTTGGATCGTTCGATGGGAATCGCCCCGCGCCTCCGGGCGAGTGGAGATCGAGGTGGAGCTGGGCGCCCAGGACCGCCGATTGCGCCGCGTCTCCTATACGCAGTACCGGTCCTCCGAATCCCCCGGCGGGTCGCCCGTGAGCAAGGTCGTGATGGCGGTCGATGCATGGGACGAGACTCCCGAGTTCTCTGGCCTGCCTCGCCGCGCGTACATCTGGAGCGGCTCGTTCGTGAGCAACGAGATCGCAGGTGTGACGGTCAAGCCGAGATTGAACTACACCGAGGTCGCGCGAATCTCGCTGGATGCCGCCGTATCGTGCGATGAGATGCAACTCGTGCCGGACGTGCCTCTGCACACGACGGTGCGGGATGATGCACTTCGTCTGCGGTACACGATTGGCGGCACTTCGCTCTGGATCGATGGCCGGACAGCGAAGCTCGGGAAGCCAATCGAGCGCATCATCACGACGGAACTTCCTGCGCTGCTCGAAGGACGGCGACTGCCGTGACGGGATGGATCCGGACGAGCCTCGCCCTGTTCCTTCCGCTCATCGCTTCGGCGTGCGGGAAGAACGAGGCGCCCGACGCAGGCGGGCCTCGCCTCGTCGGAGCAACGACGCATGACTTTGGCGTCATCGAATTCGACGCAGTGCAGACGACGCGGCATCATCGGTTCGCGCTGACGAATGCGTCCGCGACACCGTTCGTGGTTGATCGGTTGGTTCCCACGTGTGGATGCCTGTCGGCGACCGTTGAGGCCCCCATCGTGCCGGCCGGTGGCGAACTGCGCGTGGATGTCACCTTTGTTGCCCAGCGGCCGGGTGTCGTCGCGCAGAGCGTCCGCGTCGTCGCCAACGGCGGGTTGCTCACCACGCTCGAAGTCAAGGCGCTCGGAGTGGTGGCTGCCCAGGGGCTTGATGCGCACCACCTCGGCGAAGTCGTTGGAGGGGGCCACCGTTTCTTGCTGACGCTGCGGACCCGCAGCAAAGATCCACCGCCACCGCCACAGGCGCACGGATCCGGCGCGGTAGGCCTCGACGCGAACCCGTGGGAGTTGGTCTGCCAGACCGACGAGTCAAGTCGGTGGCAGGCCGTCGTATGTCTCAGAGCTTCAACCGTCGACTCGAGCGAGGCGTTGTGGCTCCGCTGTGGGGATTGGAACACGGTCGTGGCTGACTGGTGGAGATGGGCACCGCAATCTCCGCGAGGCGAATGATGTCGAGGGGTCCGATCAATGCCAGCCTGAGCGGCACCCTCATGCTCGATGTCGAAGTCGGCGCGTCGCCGTCGGCCACAACGCATGCGGGAGGCTGCACGCTCACGCCAGCAGCAGCCGCTCCGGCTTCTCGATCATGTCCTTGATGTGGATGAGGAAGCCGACGGCCTCTGCGCCGTCGATGATGCGGTGGTCGTAGCTGAGCGCGAGGTACATCATCGGGCGGATGGCGACCTGGCCCGGGTTCTTGGGGTCCTCGACCGCGCGCTTCTTGATCGCGTGCATGCCGAGGATGCCCGACTGCGGCGGGTTGAGGCTCGGCGTCGCCAACAGCGCGCCGTACACGCCGCCGTTCGCGATCGTGAAGGTGCCGCCGGTCATCTCGTCGACCGAGAGCTTGCCGTCCTTCGCGCGGATCGCGAAGTCCTTGATCGTGGCCTCGATCTGCGCGAAGCTCATCGCCTCGGCGTTGCGGAGGACGGGAACCACGAGGCCCTTCTCGGTGCCGACCGCGACGGCGACATCGCAGTAGTCGTGGTGCTCGATCTCCATCTCGGCGCCCTGGCCGACGATGTAGGCGTTCACGCGCGGATACTTGCGCAGCGCGCTCGTCGCGGCCTTCACGAAGAAGCTCATGAAGCCGAGGCCGACGCCGTGCTGCTTCTCGAACGATTCCTTGTGCTCGGCGCGGAGGCGCATGATCTCGGTCATGTCGCACTCGTTGAAGGTCGTGAGCATCGCCGCGCTGTGCTGCGCGTGGACGAGGCGCTCGGCGATCTTCTGACGGAGCTTCGTCATCTTCTCGCGACGCGTGCCGCGCGAACCCGGGGTCGCCGCGACGGCGACGCGGACCTTCGTTTCAGTCGTGGTTGCGGGCGCGGCTGCGGGCGACGGAGTCGCTGCGGACGCGGCGGCACTCAGAACATCGTCCTTCATCACGCGGCCCGACGGACCGCTGCCCGCCAACGCCGCCGCGTTCACGCCCTTCTCGGCCGCGACCTTCTTCGCGACGCCGGAAACGCGCGCGGGCTCTTCAGCCTTCGCGCTCGCAGCGGCCGCAGGAATCGCCGCGGCGGCCTTTGCACCCGCAGGCGCAGCCACGCTCGTATCGATCGCCGCCACCACCGCGCCGACCTTGATGCCGTCGCCCTTCTTGGTCGCGATCTTCAGCGCGCCCGCGGCGGGCGCACGCAGCTCGAGCGTCGCCTTGTCCGACTCGATCTCCGCGAGCAGTTCATCCTTCTCCACATACGCGCCGTCTTCCTTCAGCCAGCCGCTGAGGCTCACTTCGCTGATGGACTCGCCGGGAGAGGGGATCGTGATGTCGACAGCCATGTCTGTTGCCTTCCGTGATCTTGAGTTCGGTCACACCGCGCGCATATCGGCGCGCGGACTCACTTCTGTGCGGTTTCCTTCTTGTTGCCGGGGCCGCCCGCTGGGCCGTCGCCGGCCTTCGCGGCGCCGATCGCCTGCGCGTAGATCTTGTCTTGTTCGATCGCGTGCTGCTTCTGGCTGCCGACCGCGGGGCTCGCCGAATCGGGGCGGCCCACATAGTCGACATCGATGCCCATGAGCTCCTTGAGCTGCGCCTGCGCGAAGCGGTACGCGCCCATGTTGCGCGGCTCTTCCTGCACCCAGACGAACTTCTTCGCGTTGGGATACGCCGCGAGCGTCTTCGTCAGCGCGCCGTCGGGGAACGGGTAGAGCTGCTCGAGGCGCACGATCGCGGTCGTGGTCTGGCCGCTCTTCTCGCGCTGCGCGGCGAGCTCGTGGTAGATCTTGCCCGAGCAGAGGAGCACCTTGTTGACGGCCGCGTTGTCGGTGATGGCGACATCGGGCAGCACCTGGCGGAAGTGCCCGAAGACGAACGCCTCGGTGCGGCTCACCGCCGCCGGCAGGCGCAGCATCGACTTCGGCGTCATCACGATGAGCGGCTTGCGGAACGACTGCTTCACCTGCTTGCGGATCAGGTGGAAGACCTGCGCAGAGGTCGTCGGGTAGACGACCTGCATGTTGTCGTCGGAGCAGAGCTGGAGGAAGCGCTCGAGACGCGCGCTCGAGTGCTCGGGGCCCTGGCCTTCGTAGCCGTGGGGAAGCAGCATGACGAGGCCCGTCGAGCGCTTCCACTTCGCCTCGCCCGAGGCGAGGAACTGGTCGATGATGACCTGCGCGCCGTTCGCGAAGTCGCCGAACTGCGCTTCCCAGATCACGAGCATGCGCGGGTCGCCGAGCGAATAGCCGTACTCGTAGCCGAGCACGGCGTTCTCGGTGAGCGGCGAGTTGTGCACGCAGAATCGCGCCTGCTTCTCGTCGCCCTTCTCATCGAGCGTATTGAGCGAGCAGAAGCCCTCGCCCGTGTTCTGGCAGTTCACCACGCAGTGGCGGTGGCTGAAGGTGCCGCGCTCGACATCCTGGCCCGAGAGGCGCACGGGGTGGCCTTCGGTGAGGAGCGACGCGTACGCGAGCATCTCGGCGAGCGCCCAGTCGATCTGCCCCGCGGCGACGGCGCCCGCGCGCTGCTCGAGCAGGCGCGACACCGTCTTGTGGAGCGACGCGTGGTCGGGCGACGAGCCGAGCTTCTTCGCGAGCTTCTCGAGGGTTTCCTGCGGCACGCCCGTCTCGACCGGCTCGTGCGAGTAGTGGCCCGTGAGGCCCGCCCACGCGCTCTTGAACGGATCGATGATCGGATCGATCGGCTGCTTCTTCGCGGCGTTCTGCGCCTCGTCCATCACGCCGTTGCGTGCGGCGAGCATCGCGTCGACCTCGGCCTCGGTGACCGTGCCTTCGGCGACGAGCTTCGAGCGGTAGGTCTTGAACGCGGTGCGCGCCTTCTTCACGCGGCCGTAGAGAAGCGGCTGCGTGAACATCGGCTCATCGGTCTCGTTGTGGCCGTTCTTCCGGTAACACCACATCTCGACGACGATGTCGTGGCCGAACGCATGGCGCCAGTCGATGGCGAGCTTCGCGGCCCACGCGCACGCCTCGGCGTCGTCGCCGTTGACATGGATGACCGGACAGTCGAAGCCCTTCGCGCTGTCGGTGCAGTAGTTGCCGCAGAAGGTGTCGCGCGGATTGGTGGTGAAGCCGACCTGATTGTTGACGACCACATGGATCGTGCCGCCGACGGTGTAGCCGTCGAGGTGCATCATGTTGAAGCACTCGGCCACGATGCCCTGGCCCGGGAACGCGGCGTCGCCGTGGATGAGGATCGGCGCGACCATCTTGCGCTCGGTGTCGCCCATCAG
>JBKCZS010000231.1:0-5107 GCA_046337925.1 bacterium
CCAACGCGCGAATCCCCTACTTCGGGTTCCCACGCGCTGCGTGAAGTGATCCAGGCAGTTTGAACGCCCGCTCTTCCTGCTCCTTCTCGCGCGGCTCGTCCCGGTGCGGGTGCTCGCGTGGCGCAGCCGCAGCAGCGAGGAGCGCTGGAAGTGGTGGTCGAGCCTCGTCCTCCGTTCGCTCGTCGTCCTCGCGCTGGTCGCGGCGCTCGCACAGCCGTCGTTCGTGCGCCGCGGCGAGGCGCTCACCACGGCGTTCGTCCTCGACCGCAGCCGCTCGATACCGGTCCCGCTCCTCGCGTCGTCGCGCGACTTCGCGCAGAAGCTCGTCGAGGGCAAGGAGAAGCAGGAGGACCGCGTCGCTGCCATCACCGTCGGGCGCGAGGCCGAGATCGTCTCGCAGCCCGACGCGCGCTCGATCATTCCCGACGCCGAGCACGCCGGCGACCGCGACGCGAGCAACATCGCAGCGGGCATCCGCCAGGCGCTCTCGATCCTCCCGCCCGACACCGCGAACCGCATCGTGCTCGTCTCCGACGGCAACGAGAATGTCGGCAACGCGCTCGCCGAAGCCGAGGTCGCGCGCGCGAACGGCATCCCCATCGATGTGATTCCGATCGAGTACGAGGCCGCGAACGAGGTCGTCTTCGAGACGCTCCGCGCGCCGACCCGCGCGCGACCGGGCCAGACCGCCGACCTGCGCCTCCTCCTTCGCAGCCAAGGCCCCGCGAAGGGCACGGTCTACCTGCGCGACGGCGGCCGCCCCGTCGACCTCGACCCGAGCACGCCCGGCGAGGGCCTGGCGGTCGATCTCGAGGCGGGCCCGCGCACCATCACGGTGCCGTTCCCGCTCGAAGGCGCCGGCACGCGGCGCTTCGAGGCCGTGTTCGAGCCCGCCGATGCGTCGCAGGACAGCATGCTCGAGAACAACCGCGCCACCGCGGTGACCTTCGTCGACGGCAGCGGACAGGTGCTCGTCGTCGACGGCTCGGGCGGCGTCGAGAGCGCGCCGCTTGCGAACGCGCTGTCGAGCAGCCAGATGGATGTCACGGTGATCGGGCCCGAGGCGCTCGGCGAGCAGGGCGCGCTCCTCTCCGGCTACGACGCGGTCCTCCTCGTGAATGTGCCGCGCTGGTCGATCGACGGCGAGACCGACCGCCTGCTGCGCTCGTATGTCCACGACCTCGGCGGCGGGCTGATGATGCTCGGCGGCGACAAGAGTTTCGGCGCGGGCGGCTGGATCAACTCCGAAGTCTCGAATGTCCTGCCCGTCAAGCTCGATCCGCCCGCCACGCGGCAGATGGTGCGCGGTGGACTGGTGCTGATCGTGCACTCGTGCGAGATGCCGCAGGGCAACTACTGGGCGCAGCAGGTCGCGATCGCCGCGATCGAGGCCCTCACGCGCCTCGACCTGATCGGCATCATCACCTTGGTCAACGGCCCGACCTGGTCGCATCCGCTGCAGGAGGCCGGCGACAAGTCGGCGGCGCTCGCCGCGGCGCGCTCGATGATCGTCGGCGACATGTTCGACTTCGAGGGCTCGGTGCAGATGTCGGTGAAGGCGCTCACCGAATCGAGGGCGGGCCAGCGCCACATCATCATCATCTCGGACGGCGACCCCGCGCCGCCGTCGGCGCCCACGCTCGCGTCCGCGATCGCATCGAAGATCACCATCACCACCATCATGGTGAGCGGCCACGGCACGCAGCAGGACTATGTGAACATGAAGTACATGGCCGAGCACACGGGCGGCCGCTTCTACGAAGTCACCAACCCGAAGAACCTGCCGAAGATCTTCACCAAGGAAGCGTCGGTCGTCTCGCGGTCGCTGCTCGTCGAGGGCGACTTCCAGCCGGGCGTGTCGCCGTCGATCGGCGGCCCGATCCGCGGCCTCCAGGGCGTGCCGAGGCTGTCGGGCTATGTGCTCACCGTGCCGCGCGAGGGCCTCTCGCAGATCGAGATCTCGAACACGACCGAGGACGGGCAGGACCCGATCTACGCGTACTGGAACCACGGCCTCGGCCGCGCGATCGCGTTCACTTCCGACGCCGGCACGCGCTGGACGACGGGCTGGACGAGCTGGGGCGAGTACCGAGCGTTCTGGGAGCAGTCGGTGCGCTGGCTGCTGCGCCCCGCGGTGCCCGCGAACGCGCAGATCCGCTCGCGCGTCGAGGGCGAGGTCGCGATCGTCGATCTCGAGGTGTTCAACGCGGCAGGCGGCTTCGCGACCGACCTGAACCCGGATGCCGCGCTCGTCGGTCCGAGCGGCCGCGGCGAGCCGCTCACCGTGGTGCAGACCGGCCCCGGACGCTGGCGCACCGAGTTCCCGGCGAGCGAGGCGGGGTCGTACCTCGTCAACTTCGGCCTCGGCGCAGGTGAAGACGGCCGGCGCGCCACCATGCAGGCGTCGGTGAGCGTTCCGTATCCGAAGGAGTTCCGCACGGTGCGCGACAACCGAGCGCTGCTCGAGCAGATCGCAGACAAGACCGGCGGCCGCGTCCTTGCGATGACGACCGCCGCCGAGTCGATCGACGCGTTCCTGCGCGACAACCTGCCGATTCCCGAGAGCGCGCGGCGCATGTGGGACCTGATGGCGATCCTCGCCGCGGTGTTCTTCCTGCTCGATGTCGCGGTGCGCCGCGTCGCGATCGACTGGGCGGGCGCGCGCAGCGGCGTCGCGGGCGCGGTCGCCGTGCGCAAGGTCGGCGACGGCACGGTCGAGGCGTGGAAGAAGGCGCGATCGAAGAGCGGTGCGCGCGGTGGCACGGGCGAGGGCGCGGGTGGCGGCGCGGGCGCGGGCACGAGCGACGCGATGCGCGACACGCTCGAGCGCGGCCCCGGACTCGATGTCCGCAACGCGGTCAAGGAAGGCGGCACCGCGCCGGCGCCGGAAGCGCCGCGCAAGCCGAAGGCCGATGAACCCGCCGCCGGCGCCGGTGGCGATGAAGAAACGACCTCGCGGCTCCTGCGCGCCAAGCGGCGCGCGACGGGCGGCGAAGGCGACGGAGCGGACGGAAAGGGCGGTGGCGGTGGCTGAGCAGCCCGGCACCGCGCCGAACTTCGCGCAGGACGAGCGCGATCTCGACTCCTTCGGTCTCGAAGGCGTCGAGGAAGCGCGTCGCCGTTGCGA
Source organism: bacterium (assembly GCA_046337925.1). Lineage (GTDB taxonomy): Bacteria > Planctomycetota > Phycisphaerae > Phycisphaerales > SM1A02 > QWPT01. Next base: position 3,128 of record JBKCZS010000231.1, read on the forward strand.
GGCGTTCCGCAAGATCTTCGCGCGGCTGCGCGCCGAGGTCGGCAAGACGCTCGTCGGTCAGCGCGAGGTGGTCGACCTCGCGCTCGTCACGCTCTTCGCCGACGGTCACCTGCTCCTCGAAGGCGTGCCGGGCCTTGGCAAGACGCTGCTCGTCCGTTCGCTCGCGGCCGCCACGGGGCTCGGCTTCAGCCGTATCCAGTTCACGCCCGATGTCATGCCCGCCGACATCACGGGCACCTCGATCCTCATGGAAGACGAGGCCACGGGGCGCCGCGAGATCCGCTTCCGGCCGGGGCCGCTCTTCGCGCAGCTGGTGCTTGCCGACGAAGTGAACCGCGCGAGCCCGAAGACGCAGTCGGCGCTCCTCGAAGCGATGCAGGAGCGCTCGGTCACCGTCGGCGGCGAGACGCGCCAGCTCGGCCGGCCGTTCTTCGTGATGGCCACGCAGAACCCGATCGAGCAGGAGGGCACCTTCCCGCTGCCCGAGGCGCAGCTCGACCGGTTCCTCCTCAAGATCGAGGTGCCGCCGCCCGACCGCGAGACGCTGCGCGAGGTGCTCGAGCGTACGACGAAGGTCGACACGCAGATGCCGTCGCAGGTGCTCGACGCGCGCACGATCGTGGCCGCGCAGAAACTCGCGCGGCGCATTCCGATGGCGCCCGAGGTCCAGGACTGGATCGTGCGGCTCGTGCTCGCCACGCATCCGGATGGCGAGTTCTGCGCCGAAGAGAACCGCCGCTACATCCGGATCGGCGCAAGCCCGCGCGCCGCGCAGGCGATCGCGACCTGCGCGCGCGTCGTCGCGCTCATGGCGGGGCGCTACGCGGTCAGCTTCAACGATGTGCGCACCATCGCGCGCTCGGCGCTGCGCCACCGCATCCACCGCTCGTTCGAGGCCGAGGCCGCGGGCCTCTCGAACGACGAGATCGCGCGGCGCGTGGTGATGTCGACGCCGACCTATGAAGGCAAGACCGATGCTGGCGCGAAGGCCGACGCAGGCGCGAAGGCGGGTGGCCGATGAGCACCCCGAAGCCGCTCCGCAAGCTCGACGACCTCCTCGACTCGCGCCTGATGGCGAAGCTCGACGCGGTCGATGTCGTCAGCCGCAAGATCTTCTCCGGCAAGATGCAGGGCGAACGCCGCTCGAAGCGGCGCGGTCAATCCGTCGAGTTCGCCGACTTCCGTCCGTATGTCCACGGCGACGACCTCCGCTTCGTCGACTGGAACATCTTCGGGCGGCTCGACCGCCTGTTCCTCAAGATGTTCCTCGAGGAAGAGGACCTGTCTCTCATCATCGCGGTGGACACCAGCGCGTCGATGCGCGTCGGTTCGCCCGACACCTTCGACTACGCGCGCCGCGTGGCGATGGCGCTTGCGTACATCGGGCTCGTGAACCAGCACCGCGTGTCGCTCGTCGGCTTCGCGGCCGACAAGATCGAGCGCGCGAGCAACATGCGCGGGCGTCGCAAGGCGGCCGAGATCGCGCAGTGGCTGCTGAAGCTCGAGCCCGAGGGCGGGTCGGGGTTCGCGCCCGCGATGCGTCTCGTCGGCACCAGCCGGCGGGGGCCGGGCGTGATGGGGGTCCTCTCCGACTTCCTCTTCGCCGCGGGGTGCGAGACGGGCCTCAGCATGGTCGCGGGCCGCGGCTTCGATCTCTTCGCGCTGCAGGTGCTTGCGCCGCAGGTCGTCGATCCGTCGCGCGAGGGCGGCGTCTCGGGTGACCTCCTGCTCGTCGACTGCGAGACGGGCGTCGAGACCGAGGTCCCGGTCACGCCCGAACTCCTCAAGAGCTACCAGGAACGGCTCGACCGCCTGTGCGGGGGGCTGCGCGCGGCCTGCGCGCGGCGCGACCTCGTGCACCTGGTGGTCGAGAGCTCGCCGCCGGTCGGGTCGCTCGGGCTCGAGTCCGTCCGTCGCTGGGGGCTGCTGCGAGGAGGCTCGCGGCGCCCCCGGCGGCGATCCTCGCTGGCACGAGGCTGT
>JBKCZS010000232.1:0-6519 GCA_046337925.1 bacterium
GGTGCACGGCACGTGCCGTGCAGTACCTGGCACTGCACGGCACGTGCCGTGCACGGGCGGAACGGCAGCGGCCGGTACAAGCGGCTGCGGCAGACGGCTGGAAACTCAGGGACAGACGACGCGCCGGCCGCCCATTGGACCGGTGCCAGGCACGTGCCTGGCACGTGCCAGTCAGTGCCTGACACTGCACGGCACGTGCCGTGCACGCCTTTAGGCGCTCACCGCTGCGGCGGCTCGCTCTGGCGGGGGCGGAGCCCGGTTCCTCCGGCGCTCACCGCTGCGGCGGCTCGCTCTGGCTCGGGCGATGCACAACTCCCCCGGCGCCGCTGCGGCGGCTCCGCGGGTCAGGCTTCCGAGCGCCCGAGTGAACTCATGCCATGATCTTGCTGACCAGTTCGCCCTTCACATCGGTCAGGCGGTAGTCGCGCCCCTGCGCGCGGTAGATCAGCTTCTTGTGATCGAGGCCGAGCAGGTGCAGCATCGTCGCGTGCAGGTCATGCACCTCGACCGGATTCTCGACCACGTTGTACGAGTAGTCGTCGGTCTTGCCGTAGCTGATGCCCGGCTTGATGCCGCCACCGGCAAGCCACACCGAGAAGCAGCGCGGGTGATGGTCGCGGCCATAGTTGTCGCGCGACAGCTGACCCTGCGAGTAAACCGTGCGGCCGAACTCGCCGCCCCACATCACGAGGGTCTCCTCGAGGAGTCCGCGGCGCTTGAGGTCCTTCACCAGCGCAGCCTGCGCCTGGTCGACGGCCTTCGCCTGCGCGCTCAGCTCGCCCGGCAGGTTGCCGTGCTGGTCCCAGCCGCGCATGTAGAGCTGGATGAAGCGCACATCCCTCTCCGCGAGGCGGCGCGCGAGGAGGCAGTTCGCGGCGAAGGAACCTGGCTTGTGCACATCGGGCCCGTACATCTCGAGCGTCGCTGCGTCCTCGTCGGAGAAGTCGGTCAGGTCGGGCACCGACATCTGCATGCGGTACGCCATCTCGTGCTGCGCAAGACGCGCGCGCACCTCGGGGTCGAGGCTCTCCTCGAACTCCGTCTCGTTGAGCTCGCCGACGAGGTCGAGCATGCGGCGGCGGTCTTCGCGCGACACGCCTTCCGGGTCACGCAGATAGAGCACGGGATCGCGCCCCGAGCGCAGGCGGCAGCCCTGGTGCTCGCTCGGCAGGAACCCGCTGCCCCAGAAGCGCGCGCTCAGCGCCTGCATGTTGCCGACGCCCTGCGTGATCATCACGACGAACGCGGGCAGGTTCGCGTTCATGCTTCCGAGCCCGTAGCTCATCCACGATCCGAAGCTCGGCCGGCCCGGCTGCTCGCTGCCGGTCTGGAAGAAGGTGATGCCCGGCTCGTGGTTGATCGCCTGCGTGTGCATCGAGCGGATGAGGCACATCTCCTTCGCGATTCCGCCGGTGTGCGGCAGGAGCTCGGAGAGATAGACGCCGTCCTCGTTGTTCTCGTAGCGGTCGAAGCGGAACTTGGTGGGCGCGACCGGGAAGCGCGACTGCCCGCTCGTCATCGTGGTGATGCGCTGGCCGTTTCGGATCGAGTCGGGCAGGTCCTCGTTGAAGCGCTTCTCGAGCTCGGGCTTGTAGTCATAGAGGTCGAGCTGGCTGGGCGCGCCCTCCATGTGCATGTAGATCACGCGCTTCGCCTTCGGCGCGAAGTGCGGGCCGGGAGTGAACGCCGCCGGCTGTCCGTCGGCGCCGAGGATCGGGGCTGCGGACGCGGAGCGTTGGCCGAGCAGCGAGGCGAGCGCCATGCCGCCGATGCCGGCGCCGATCGTGGTGGCGACCGAGCCGAAGAAGCGCCGGCGCGTCATGTTGAGGAGGTACTCCTCGAGTCCGTCTGCCGGGGTTGCGCTGATGCGTGGCTGGTTTGGCATGGGCGTCTCCTCGGTCAATCCTTCACGATCGTGGCGTCGCTCGAGAGCACGGCGTTGGCAAGCAGGGTCCACGCGGCGAGTTCGGCGGGGTCGAGGTCCATCGGGCGAGGCGCCATGCCCACCGCGAGAAGCTTGACGGCCTCCTCGGGCGCGGCCACATAGCGCGCACGGTTCGCGGCCAGCGTCTCGACGAGCTTGTCGAGCATCGCGGCCGACGGCCCGGTTCCGGTCGCGCGGCGATACAGCAGTTCGGCGCGGACGCGGTCGTCGCCGCCCACACGCAGGGCGCGCTCCGCTGCACCGCGCGCAGCCTCCACGAACTGCGGGTCGTTCCAGAGCGCAAGCGACTGAAGCGGCGTGTTGGTGACGAGCCTGCGCGTCGAGCAGAACTCGCGGGTCGGCGCGTCGAAGGTCAGCATCGTCGGCGGCGGTGCCGCGCGCTTCCAGTAGGTGTAGAGGCTGCGGCGCCAGAGGTCGTCGCCCTGCGACTGCTCGTAGACGCGGGTGTTCGACTGGAGCATCGCGACTTCCTGCCACAGTCCCTCGGGCTGGTACGGCTTGACGCTCGGACCGCCAAAGCGTTCCTTGAGGAGGCCCGCGACGAACAGCGCCTGGTCGCGGATCGCCTCGGCGCTGAGCCGCTGGCGCGGGTACCACGAAAGCAGCTTGTTCTCCGGATCGAACGCCGCGATCTCGGGGCGGAGGCGGGAGGACTGCCGGTAGGTCGCGCTCGTGACGATGTCTCGGACGAGGCCGTGCATGTCCCAAGCGCGCCTGTCGCCGGAACCGTCGCGGAACCGCACCGCGAGGTAGTCGAGCAGTTCGGGATGCGTCGGCCACTCGCCCTGCAGGCCGAAGTCGTCGCTCGTCCGCACGATGCCGCGGCCGAAGAAGGTCTCCCAGACGCGGTTAACCGTCACGCGGGCCGTGAGCGGGTTCTCCTTCGAGACCAGCCACTGCGCGAGGCCGAGGCGGTTCTTGGGGGCGTCTTCCGCAAGCGAGCCGAGCACCGTGGGAACACGGCGCGTCACCGGTCGGTTCTTGTCGGGATGGTCGTAGGCGCCGCGCGCATGGACGAAGGTCTCGCGCGGCATCGGGAGCTCCTTCATCACCATCGTGCGCGGCGTGTTCGCAAGAAGCGCAGCGCGCTCGCGGGCGACTTCCTCGATCTTGCGCGAAGCGGCGATGTAGGTCGGCGAGAAGCGCGTGCGCCAGCCGTTGCGCGCAGCCTCGACGGCCACCTCGCGCACGGCGCCCTCGGGCGCGACCAGTGCGACCATCGCGCGCTCGTAGACGCCGTCGGCCGGAACCGCGCGGTGGTAGAAGCCCGCCTGACCGCCGGTGTTGACGACCTTGCAGACCAGGAAGTTGCGCCCCGGCTTCAGGTCGAGCGAGACACGGTCCTGGTCCGGCGCCACAGCGCGCGCGGACTGCGTCTCGAACACCTTCTCGCCGTTCAGGTAGACGAGCAGTCCGTCGTCGGAGCCGAAGGAGAGGTCAAGCTTGCGCGCGGTTGGCGCGAAGATCTCGCGGGCGATGAACTCGCTTCCGATGCTGGCGGCGAGTCCGACCGCCTGTCCTTCGAGGACGCCGGGCGCGAAACGCCACTCGCCCGGATTCGAAGCGGTGCCGAACTGCTTGCCGAGCGCGAGGGACTTCTCCTTCTCGGGGCCATACTCGGCGGTGTAGCCGACTCCCGGCTCGCCGAAGAACGGCCCGGCGATGTACCACGCGCTCGACGCCTCGGGAAGCGCCGCGAGCGCGGCTTCGCTTGCCTGCATCGGCGTCACCCGCACGCGGCCGAACACATGTCTCGGGTACGGCGAGTCGTAGTTCAGGGTGATGCGAAGTTCGGTCCCACCCGCGAAGCCGAAAGGACGCGCGGTCGCGAACAGCGCGGTGCGCTTCCCGGGCACCTCGTGCGCGCGGACGGCCCACACGCGGCCATCGCCCTTCGAAAGCGCGTTGACGGCGCGGAAGTCGTCGCTCTCCTGCTCGTAGTCGGCCCACGCCCACGCGAGATCGATGGTCTCGCGACGGGCCGGATCGGCGACCGAGACCGCCTCGACGGCGATCCCCTCGAGGACCGCGTTTCCATTCGCGCCACGGCCAACCCGGCCCTGGCCATGCGTCGGGTCCTCGAGCGCCTCGAGCATGAGAACGCGGAGGTCGGTCGCATCGGTGCGGATGACGATGGTGTGCTCGTCGCTCTCGGGATTGATGCCCGAGGCGAGGACGGAACCGTCGGCCTGGGCGGCGAGGGTGGCGCCGCCTCGGCTCGAGGCGGAAACGACCGTCGCGGCGGCGGGCGCGAAGCCGGCACGCACGGCGCCGACGAACGACGCGAGTTCGGCCTTCTCGGATTCCCCCGCTTGCGCCTGCTCGGCGCGGGCGCGCTCCTCGGCCGCGGCGAGAAGCGAAAGCCGCTCCTGCTGGTCGGGACGCGGAACCTCGATGAACGGCTCGAACGCCCGGTTGGGATCGGGCGCCTGCGAGTAGATGCCCGGCTCCTCGTTCGAGTTGAAGAACGCGATGAGCGAGTAGAAGTCCTCGGTCGTGATCGGATCGAACTTGTGGTCGTGGCAGCGGGCGCAACCGACCGAAAGCCCGAGGAAGGCGGATCCCGCGGTGTTGACTCGGTCGGAGGCGTACTCGAGGAGATACTCCTCGTTGATCGCGCCGCCTTCGTCGCTCGTGACATGGGCGCGGTTGAAGCCGCTCGCAACGATCTGGTCGACGGTCGCCGACGGAATCAGGTCGCCGCCGACCTGCTCGATCACGAACTGGTCGTAGGGCTTGTTGTCGCGGAAAGCCTTCAGCACCCAGTCGCGCCACAGCCACATCTGGCGGCCGGCGTCCATGTGGATGCCGCTCGTATCGGCGTAGCGCGCGATGTCGAGCCACGGCACGGACAGACGCTCCGCGGTGCGCGACGCGTAGGGCTCAGCCGTCAGGAGTCGGTCGACGAGCCGCTCGAGGCGATCCGCCGCGGGGTCGGCGAGATAGGCATCCGTCTCTTCCGGGGTGGGCGGCAGACCGGTGAGGTCGAGGTAGACGCGGCGAACCAGATCCGCAGGCGATGCCTCTGGTGCGGGGGCGATGCCCATCCGCTCCAGCCCCGCCAGAACGAAGCGGTCGATGTCGTTCCGGGCCCACGACTCGCTCTTCACCGCCGGGATCTCAGGAGCAACGGGCGCCGTGAACGCCCAGTGCGACTCGTAGTGCGCGCCTTCGTCGATCCAGCGGCGGATGAGTTCGCGCTCCTCGGGCGTGATCGCCCGCTTTCCGCTGTCCGGGGTCGGCATCACCTTCGCGGGGTCGTGGGCGGTGATCCGCTTCCACAGGTCGCTCGCCTCGGCGTCGCCAGGCACGATGGCGGCGCCGTTCTTGCGCGGTGCGATCGCTTCATCGCGGATGTCGAGGCGCAGACCCGCCTGCTGGTGCGCGCGGTCGGGCCCATGGCACAGGAAGCAGCGATCGGACAGGATCGGACGGATATCGCGGCCGTAGCGGATCGGCTCGGCCGCAGGGACTCGCGCGTTCGGCGCGACCGCAGAGGAAACGCGTTGACCGACCGGCGCAGAAGCCCGCGTCGAAAGGCGCGCGGGCGAAAGCACGACGACCGCCAATGCGGCCACTGCGACGCCCGAGACGAGGAGCGGTGTCCGTGATCCAAGCACGCGGCGAGTGTAACCCACACCCCGTTTCCGCCAACCCTCCATCGCGGGAACTTTTCCGATTTCGGGGCGGGGTCCGGCGCCGCGCGCCTTCGCGAACTCCTGCGGCTTTCAGCGGATTTCCTCGAGCGCGATCGACTCGCCCCGATCCACGAAGAGCAGTTCGAGCCGCACCGCCTCGCGCGGAATCGTGAACATCTCTGCGACCGCGTCACCATACGCGGCAAGTTGCTCGCGGTACGCGGAGATCTTCTCGGCGAGCTTCTCGCTCGACACTTCCGTCGCGCCGGTCTTGAAGTCGATGATCGTCGCACCGATCGGCACGCCATCGCGCAACGAGAGCACCAGTCGATCGATGCGGCCGTTGACCAGCGCGCCGTTCACCTCGCGAACGAAGCCGAGTTCCGTCAGGACGCGGCTTGAACCCGCGTCGCCCGGAACCTCGAGCGACTTCGCGATCGATCCGGGCTTGCCGCGCTGCGAAGCGATGCGCTCGAGCATCGCGGCGACACCTTCGGCAACGGAATCCGAGATCGGCTCGCCCTTCTCGGCCGCCGCGCGACGACGCGCGCGCTCGGTGATCGCCGCGCGCGAAGCCGCGTCGGCAAGAGCTTCGATCGACCGCACCTCGCGGAAGCACTCGTGCACGAACACGCCGCGCAACGCGATGTCGTCGTTGGAGAAGGGATCGATCGCCCACAAGCCGCGCGACGCGTGCGAGGACGGCGGCGCGGCACGACCAGCCGTGCGCTGCTTGATCTCAACGAGCGGACCGGCCGGTCCGGCCTCCGTCGATCCATCGCCCGGCTTCGCGGCCACGACGGCCGGCTCGGCCTTCGCACCAGTCGCAGCCGAGGGCTTGGAATCCACATCGTGCGCTCGCTGCCTGAACGGCTCTGACTGATGCTCCGGCGCCTGCGCGAACGCCGCCGCGATCGAGCCGGGGACAGCTAGCAG
>JBKCZS010000233.1:0-3027 GCA_046337925.1 bacterium
GAGGATTGGAGATAAACTCTTCGCCGAGATCCAACTCAGCAAGCTCCACGGATTCACGCCTGAATCACGCGAGAGCGTTGAGCGCTATGCCGAGGGAAAACGACGGCGAATCACACTGGCCACATACGATCGTAGTCGCCCTGCTCGGGATGCTTGCATCGCTCATCACGGCTTCAAGTGCGCCGTCTGCAGCTTCAGCTTCGAGTCGACATACGGAGAACTGGGCGCCTCGTACATCGAGGTGCACCACCTTCGGCAGCTCGCGGACATCCGTGAGGAGCGCGAAATCGACCCAATCAAGGAACTGCGCCCTGTCTGCGCGAACTGCCACCGCATGCTGCATCGCAAGCGACCGCCGCTTTCGATCGAGCAACTACGTAGGGCGATGAAGCAAGCGTGAGCGAGCGTGCGTCCGCAGCGCCGGGTGGGCCATCGACGGCTGGCGTCTTCTGTTCAGCAGACTGAAGCCTGCTGGCACCCGAGGTTTCGGTCACGCGCGGATCTGGCGCTGGTAGTACCACCACTCGGATAGCACGATGAGAAGGCCGAGGCCGAGGATCCACGGCCACAGGGCGCCTCTGCGGCTTTCGCCGACGCTGACGCCTTGCACGGTCGTGGTGCCGAGGTCGAGCGAGTCGCGCGGCGCGATGCGGGCTTCGTTGGCGTCGCCGATGTTGACGGCAACCAGCCGCTCCTGGCGTTCGGTGCTGCCTGGCTCGAGGAATCCGATCCGATAGAGCCCGACCAGCGCCACCGGGCCCCACGAGAGGTTGCCGTCGTTGTCGACCACGACCTTCTTCGTCGACTGGTCGGGCAGCGTGATCTCGGCGTCGCGGCTTCCCGCGGGCAGGCGCATCGCGATCGCCTCGCCGGGCACCAGCGTGCGGCCGATCACCGAGTCGCCCGCGCGGCCGAGGTGGTCGATCGCGTTCGCGACGAAGTTGACGAACGACCTTCGGAACGGCCAGCTCGAGTCGAGCGGGTCGAACGCCACATACACGAGGTGCATGTCGCTGCGGTCGAGCGTGACGATGAGCGGTCCCTCGGGCGCTTCCGCGAGCACCATGAAGCGCTTGTCGGGCTGCACCGCGACCATCTTCGAGATCGACAGTTCGTCGAGCGACGCCGAACGGAACAAGGGATGCTCGTCGCGCACCACGCGCGGGTACACGCCCTCGTGCGAGCCGAACGCCGTGAGGCCCTCGACCGGCGGCGGCGGGCCAAACGACAGGTACCGCCCGCTCGGCAACGCCTTGGGCGCCACTCCGTCGAACACCACCACATCCCAGCTCGCAGCGGTGCCCCCCTCGACCATCGCCTCGTACTCGCCGAGCGACACCGTGGTGAAGCGCTCCGAGGGAAGCCCCTCGAGCAGCGTGCGCAGGAGGAACGACCCGCCCGACACCAAGAGCACCGACAGTCTGCGCGCCGGCGGCACCACCGCGATCGCCGCGTCGTCGTCGCGCAGCGCGTCGTCCTCGACGATCGCGACCTCGATCGCAGCGTTCTCGCGCTGCTCGATCGGACGGAACACGGCCTGCGCGCGGCCGGGCGTGAAGCTGCCGCGCTCGTCCTTCGCGGCAGGAATCGTGATCGGCTCGGGCGTGATCACGCGCACCGCGCTGTTCACCGCGAGCTGCAGCGTGACCTTCTTCTCGACGGGCTCGGGGTTCACGAGCGCCGCGAACACCTGGATGCGGTCGGGCTGCTCGGGTGGGCGGTCGGCCGAGATGCCGACGATCGCCACATTGTTCGATTCGCGCCCAACCTTGTGATACACGATGCCCTCGCCCTCGCGCAGCGCGAACTGCCCGAGGTCGGCGATGCGCCCGTCGGAGTAGAGCTCGAGCGTCGGCAGCGGGCCCGAGGTCGTGTTGTTCTCCTCGCCGCGCGCGTCGTTCAGGTTGAGGTTCGTGGTGAACGCGCGCGCGAGTTCGATCGCCTCGCCGAGCTTCGTGACTTCGTCGGTCGGCTCGATCGCGTCGATCGCGGCCTCGAGTGACGCAATCGAGTCGGTGAACGGCGCGCGGATCTCGGCGCGCAGGCCGAACGCGACGATCATCACATCGCTTGCGCGGCTCGAGAACCATCCGCCGCCGAGCAGCTCGCGCACGCGCGCTTTCGCGGCGTCCTTCGCAAGTGCGAGGCGCGTGCGCGGTTCGTCGAGCGCCTTGCCGGCGTCGTCGGTCTTCTCGACCGTGTTCATGCTCGCCGAGCGGTCGATCATGAGGACATGCCGCCCGCCCGCGCTGCCGAGACCCTCGGCCTCGGGCTGCGCCACCGCGAAGGCGATCGCAAGCACCGCGAGGATCTGCAGCAGAAGCAGCCAGCTGAAGCGGATCCGCTGGAACGGCGCGTTCGCGCGGAGGTCGGCGAGCGACCGTGTCCAAAGGAGCGTGCTCGACACCACTCGGCGCTTGCGGCGCAGCTTGAGGAACCAGAGCGCGATGAGCGGCGCGAGGATCGACGCGCCGAGGATCGCGCCCGCGACGGGCGTGATCCAGGCGACGGCGATCAGCTGCGTGACTGCGAGGATCGCGGCAGGGTGCGACGCGAGCGTCATCGCAGGAGCCCCCTGCGACGGAGGTACTCGAGCATGAGCGTCTCGACCGGCGTCGAGCTTTCGACCACCATGTGCACGATGTCGCGCCGCGCGCAGTACGCGCGCAGCCCACCGCACAGGCGGTCGAGCCGTTCCTTGTAGATCTTGAGGAGTTCGGGCGTGACCGTGACCTCGGTCTCGACGCCCGTCTCGCTGTCGACGAGCAGGAGATCACCCGAGATGCCGCCCTCGCGCGACGGGTCGACGACCTGCGGCGCAAGCACCTGCAGCGCGAAGAGGTCGAAGCCGCGGCCCGCGACCATGCTGAGGCCCTTCTCGAAACCCTCGGGGAAGAGGAAGTCGGAGAGGACGACCATCACGCCCTTCCCCTGCCGGCTGGCGCCAACGAGACGCATCGCGGGCTCGAACCCCGAGCCGCCCTCCGGCTCGAGTTTGAGCAGCCACTGCGCGATCTCTGCGGCCTT